>CAYQJV010000017.1:0-29874 GCA_964417925.1 uncultured bacterium
CTCATAAATTTACCTTTTCCAGATACTAATCCAATATCTTTTTGAAATTCTTCAGTAAACTAACCAATAAATAATTTCATTTAAAAAATCTTACAAGATTTGAAAGCCTTATTCCGAGTAATCTTATCTTCTTTTTAATCTTTACCCGGTCTAAAAGAAAAACAGCTACATTTATAATCTCCTCATAAGTAGTTAATCCTCTCTCAAAAGTATAAGACTTTGTGATGGTTTGAAAATCCTCAAATCTTATTTTTAAAGTCACAGTCCTTGCTCCTATTCTATCTCTATACAACCGTTCTGAAATTTCTTGTGCTATATTCTTTAATACCTTTTGCAGTTTCTTCTTATCCTCAATGTCTTCTTGAAAGGTTATTTCTCTTGATAAAGACTTTCTCTCCCTATAACACACTACCTCTGAATCATCAATTCCTCTTGCATATTTATAAAGCATGTATCCCCATGCTTTTCCAAACTCCCTTAAAAGCCGTTGGATAGGAACTTCTTTTAACTGCTTTACAGTCTCAATCCCCATTTTTTTGAGTTTTTCTTCTGTTTTCTTCCCCACTCCCCATAATTTTCTCACAGGAAGTTTATCAAGTATTTTCTCTACATCTTCCTTAGGTATTACTGTAAAACCATCTGGTTTGTCCAAATCAGATGCTATCTTTGCAAGCAATTTATTGGGGGCAACTCCTACACTTGCAGTAAGGCCGGTTTCTTTTTTAATTTTTTCCTTTATTTCTTTTGCAATTTTTATAGGATTTTCAAAATCACTTAAATCTAAAAAGGCCTCATCAAGAGAAAACATTTCTATCTTCTGAGTATAACTTTTAAGAATTTCTTTTATTTTTTCTGAAAATTTTTTATAAACATTAATTCTTACAGGTAAGAATATACAGAAAGGGCAAAGTTTATAGGCTTTTTTAAAGGCATTGCAGAATGTATTCCATATTTCCTTGCTTCATATGATGCTGTGGATACAACTCCTCTCGCATTAGGATTTCCATCCCCTCCCACTACAATGGGCTTACCTTTTAAAGAAGGATTAAGTAACTGTTCAATCGAAGCAAAAAAAGCATCCATGTCGATGTGCATTATCCACCTCTGCTTATTTGCAATGTTTCTCACCATTAATAAACTATAACTTTTATCTTTTTATTCTTTAAAAAGATAAAATAGATTCCTTTGTAAATTTTATTTACCCTCCTACCTGTTACATCGTATATTCCTTCTTTTTCAAAGAATATTTTCTCAGTCATATCAGCAATTCCTGCATTTACAAACATCTCTTCTATAAGTTCCCATAGCTCCTCTCTTCCATAATCATAACTCAATGCCCATATACTTATTCCTTTCCATCCCCTATTAATAAGTTCATCATATTTATACCTAATACTTACACTATCCTCATACCAACCCTGATACCAGTTTGCATCAATATATCTGTACCAAGGATTTTTAGTAGGTTCATACCACAGTTTTTCATATTGGTTGAGTTTTTCATTTGTAATGTAACTGTATGTATATGCCTTCCCAGGTGTTTTTGTCTTACTATACGGCAATGAATCTTTACACCCCCATTCATACCCATAGTATGGAATTCCAAGCAAAAGTTTTTCTTTATTACACCTCGCTTGGTAATAATCCATACTTTTTTTAACGCAAAACTCTTCATTTTCAAAAGGAGCAACAGGACCTGTATATTCTGAATAGGAATAATGATAATCATATGTCATCAAAATCAAAAAATCAACCGAATTACACAAACATTCTACATCAAACCTTTCATTCCAGTTAATTGCGGGTAGACAAACTGCAATTTTTTTATTTTTTGTATGAATTTTCCAAGAAAGCTCAACTATAAAATCAGAAAAAATTTCTCTATCTGTGGTATATGGGAATTCAAAATCTATTACTACTCCATCACAATCTTCTGATATAGATACAATTGTATTTATGCATGTATCTTTTGATGATGTTAAAATTTCATGAATCTCAGATGCAGAAAAACAGGTAAAAGTCAAGAACAGCTCAGTATCTGTGTTTCTTGCGCAATTAGCCATTTCTTTCCACTCCTCTGGCCATCCGTTTGTCTTTTTAACCTTTCCCGTAGAAGAAAGTTCTATACAGAAAAAAGAAAGAGCGGATAAAAGCTCCCAATGAATTGCATGGTATCTATTACCTCTCCAGTAAGGGTAAAATCCAAAAACGTACCTATTAGGTTTTCCCTTTTTTAAAGGTAGTGTGTAATAATAAAAGAAAGAATCTATAGGATGTTCTTTATAATGTAGAAAATGGCCTATAAAAATAAAGTAAAATAAAAGCATTAATAAATATACCTCATAAATCAAAAAAGTCAAAAGTGTTTGAAGCAAAAATTATTATAAATGTTTTTTCATCCTTTATCAAAGTTTGTAAAAATACATTTTTACAGTATAATTTTACCAAAAAGGAGGCTTGATGATAGAAATTCTATTCGCAGTACTTACAGGAACAGTAAAAGGAAAGGTTACTGATGCCCATGGAGAGCCCCTTACAGGAGTAAATGTGGTTATTTTACAAACTGATAAAGGAGCATCAACCGACGAAAATGGAAATTTTTGTATCTCTGGAATTAAAGTGGGAAGATATACAGTTGAATTTTCAATGCTTGGATACAGAACCAAAAGGATACCGAACGTAATTATTACAGCCCAGAGACCAGTTTTTCTTGAAGTTAAAATGCATGAAGAACCAATAAAGATAAAAGGAGTTACTGTTAAGCCAGACTATTTTGAAAGAGATGAAGAAGCACCCACAAGCAGTCATGTGCTATCCTATGAAGAGATAAGAAGAACTACAGGCGTAGCAGAAGATGTATCAAGAATGGTACAGTTATTTTCAGGAGTTCAAACTCCATCAGATGATAGAAATGACATTGTTGTAAGGGGAGGAACACCTCTGGAGAATGCGTTCTATGTTGATGGAGCAAGAATTCCCAATCCAAACCATTTTGCATCCATGGGCTCAGGAGGTGGTCCAATAGGGATGCTACAGACATTCTTTATTAAAAAAGCAAAGATATATACCGGAGGATTCCCAGCAAGATATGGAGATGCTCTTTCATCTGCTATTGTAATTGAATACAGGAATGGAGTAAAAGACAAAAGACTCTATATATTTGATGTCTCAATGGCTGGGGCAGGAATGATTTTTGATGGTTCAGTGGGGAATTTTTCCTACTTATTTTCTGCAAGAAGAAGTTTTCTTGATTTAATGAAGTTATTTGGAGCAATTGATATATCAGGAATTCCAGAGTATTATGATATTCAATCAAAGATAACGTACCGGATATCTCCTAACCACATAATCTCTTTTCTTGGAATAGGTGGGGACAGCTGGATTTATATAACCGAGTTTGGAGCAGAAGAGTATGAAATTACAAATAGGTCAGCCCAGTATACCTTATGCACAAGATACAGGTTTTTAAATAACAGCAACATCTTTACCCTTCTTTTATACGAAACAAAAAATAACTACGATGTTGATGTGAAAGAAAAAGAAGAAAAAATATATTATAACCATTCCTTGGAAAAAGAAGATAACATAGCATTTACTGCAGATATTAAAGGAAATCTTATTGATGTAACAACTGGGGCAGAGTTTTCCTTTGTTTCATTCAGGCACAATATATGGGTTAGAAATGAGTTTAAAGAAGATAAAAAAGAAAATACCTATAACACTGCATTGTTTTTGCAAAGTTTTAAAAGAATAGACAGATTTTCAATTTCTCCTGGAATAAGAATATCCTATCTTGAGTATAATAAAAATCTATCATTTTCGCCAAGAGTCTCTTTTTCCTTTGAAATAAATCCTCTGCTTTTCTTTAATTTTTCAACAGGAATTTATACACAGCATCCTGAGTGGATATGGTTTACTGCAAATGATGATAATAAAAATCTTAGGGATATGAAGGCATATCACTTTATCGCAGGAATTGATTATTATCTTAGGGAAGATGCGATGTTAAAAATAGAAACATATGAAAAAATATACAGAGATTATCCAGTGGATAAGGTTGATTCAGCAAGGATACTTTTAAACGAGGGAGCATCCTATGAAGGTTTTTTAAACTTTCACCCAATGATAAGTGAAGGAAAAGGTTATGCAAGGGGAATTGATTTTGAATTGCAGAAAAGATTTTCTGATGGGTTTTATGGAGTTTTATCATATTCTTTTACCAAAACAGGCGTTGTTCCATTATCCGGTAAAGAGTATCCATCAATATTTGAAGTTCCCCATGCTTTAAAAATAGCAGGGGGAATAGAGGTTTTTAAAAATTTTACCATTGGATTTAAATGGGCATTTGGTTATGGAAGACATTACTATCCAATAGACTCTCTTGCCTCTGCACAAGCTGGATATGTAGTAAGGGATTATTCCACCATAAAAGAGTATCCTCCATACCATAGACTTGATATAAGGATTGAAAAAAGAGAGTTTCACAAAAAGTTCAATATAGTGTGGTATTTTGAAATAGACAATGTATATGCAAGGAAAAACATAAGGGAGTACTACTGGGATGATGTGGAGAAAAAAATAAAAGTCTCTTATCAATGGGGTTTCATGCCGGTTGGAGGGACAAAGATAGAATTTTAATAAATAAAATTTTGTATATCTTTAATTTCTCCTACTGCTCTTTTTAAATACTCTAAATATCTTTTTTTCTTGGATAATTTCTTAGGAATTGGAGGCAATAGCCCAAAATTTGCCTTCATTGGTTGAAAATCTGGATTTTGAGTGGTGATGTATTTTAACAATGCTCCTATCATGGTCTCTGAAGGAAATACAATAGGTTCTTTTTCTTTTAAAAATCTTACTGCATTTATCCCTGCAACAAATCCTGTTGCAATTGCAGAAACATATCCTTCTGCTCCTGTAATCTGACCTGCAAAAAATATCCTTTTATCTTTTTTAAATTGTAGAGTTGAAAGAAGAACCTGAGGGGAGTTTATAAATGTATTTCTGTGCATTACTCCATATCTTACAAACTCAGCTTGCTCAAGTCCTGGAATCATTCTAAAGATTCTATTTTGTTCAGAAAATCTTAAATTTGTCTGAAAACCAACAAGATTGTAAAGAGTTCTTTCCTTGTTTTCTGGTCTTAATTGAACCACAGCATAAGGAAGCTTTCCTTTATACTCAAGACCTATAGGCCTCAGTGGACCAAATCTTAATGCATCCTTTCCTCTTCTTGCTATTTCCTCTATAGGAAGACATGCTTCAAAAAATCCTTTGTCCTTTTTTTCAAACTCTTTTAAAGGATGTGTTTCAGCTTTTAGAAGTTCTTCCACGAACCTTTCGTACTCTTCCTTGGTCATTGGACAGTTCACATAAGCCTCTCCTTTATTATACCTTGCTTTTAAATAGACCTTCTCCCAGTTTATGCTCTCTGCAGTAACGATAGGAGATGTAGCATCGTAAAAATAAAGGTAATCCTCTCCCACCAGGTCTTTTATTCTTTCTGCAAAATCATCAGAAGTTAAAGGACCGGTTGCAATTATAACAACACCTTCTGGAATTTCTTTTACCTCCTCTCTTATTATCTCTACAAATTCATTCTTTTCAAGCTCTTCTGTAACTTTTTTTGAAAACCTTTCTCTATCAACTGTTAAAGAATGTCCTGCAGGGATTCTTGTAGCAAACGCAGCTTTTATAAGAAAAGATCCAAGTAATGAAAGTTCTCTTTTTATAAATCCACTTGCTTTCAAGGGAATGTAAGATCCTAAAGAATTACTACATACAAGTTCTGCAAGGTAGGAGGTTTTATGTACTGGAGTAAAATTAACCGGTCTTTGTTCAAAAAGTTTAATCTTTATTTTTCTCTTTGCAATTTGATATGCTGCCTCTGTTCCTGCGAGTCCACCACCAACTATAGTTATCACCTTGGTAAAATCACCCCTCCTGAGTCAAATAAAGGAGAAGTTAAGGGGAAATCCTCTTTGGAAAGTTTTTCTATAAGATAAAATGCCCTGTTTTTATCATCCTTTTTTGGTCCTCCTGGAGGTAGTTGGACAAAGGAATATATCCTTCCTTTTAAAAATCTTCCTCTCTTATCAAGTTCAATCCATAGTAAAGGTGCAATACCTGCCTCTCCTGCGAGATTCATTCCTCCATAAGTACAAAAGTTACCAAGACTATAAGCAATAAGTCTTTTCTTGTATACCTCAATCGCCCTGGGAACATGGGGACCATGCATTAAAATTAAATCTGCTCCTCTATCCACTGCATCGTGAGCAAACTTAACGAGATTTCCCCTTGGTTCTCCAAGAAAATATTCAAATTCGTTTTTTATATGTAAGGCAGATCTACCTTCTTTTCCTCCGTGAACCGAAATAATTAATATGTCATATTTCTTTGACAATGAATCAATTTCACAAAGCACATCTTCTGGATATATGATTGAACGTGGAGGAACTCCATAAGATAGGGCAATTAAGCCTATCTTAACCCCTCTTACATGAAACTCCGCTATCTCTCCATCTTTACTTGAATATTTTATTCCCACACTGTCAAGTGTTCTTTTGGTTGATAAAAGCCCATAATATCCAAAATCCCTTGCATGGTTGTTTGCAAGTGATAAAACATCAAAACCAGCATTCACAAGATTTTTTACCAATCTGGTGGGAGTTCTGAAAACATAAGCTTTTCCCTTTTTTATTTTCTTTGCAGGAACTCCATTATTACATAAAGGTCCTTCAAGATTTCCAAAAGCTATATCTGCTTTTTTTAAAATTTCTACTGCATCTGAAAAAAGATACTTACCATCCTCTGGAGGAAGTTTTGGATATGGAAAATCTGTTCCCATCATTATATCTCCAACTGCAGAAATTGTGAGAACTGTGGTATCAAGGAAAGTACTTTCTTTTTTACTCTGTTCTTCAAGAGTTGACAACAAAACAAAAAATGCAGATAAAAACGATATACCAAGACCCATAATTATTAGTGGAAGAATTCTTCTTTCCATGTTTCTTTCTCCTTAAACCACTCTATTGGATCTACAGGAACTCCATTTACGTATACTCCAAAATGAAGATGAGGACCTGTGGAAAGCCCAGTATCTCCAACAAATCCAATTGTATCTCCTGCATGAATATAATCTCCTTCTTCGGCCATTCTTTTAGATAAGTGATAATAAACGGTCTTCAAATTACACCCATGATCTATAATTACCGTGTTTCCCTGTAGAGTAAAATAATCTGAAAGCACTACCTTTCCATCACAACAAGCAATAACAGGAGTTCCATAAGGGGCAGCTATATCAATTCCAGAGTGATGCCATAAAGTTCTATGCCCCTCTTTTCTTTCAACCCCGTAATAGGAAGTTATCCTTCCATGTAATGGAACATACATAGGAATAATAGAATACAGAGTATCAGATGGTGCATTTAATACCTCTTTTATTTTTTCTCTTTCTTCTTTTATTTTTTCTTCTTTAAAAAGTTTCTTTTTTTTATCAGAAAACTTTATATACTGAACTTTAAATCTTTTCTTCTTAACCCATATTTTTTTCTTTTCAGTAAAAAAAGAGTTTCTAAATTCCAATACATGCATCCCAGGAGTTGCATTGTAAGATACGCCTATAATAAAAAAATATAAAGAATCCTTTTTATTGCTTTTAATTCTTTTACCATCAAAATAGATCCTTCCTGTATCTCTCACAAAACCAAGAATTACGCCTCCTTGTTCTACTTCATTATTAAGAGTCACCAACTTAAACAAAATCCAAAAAAGCATAGATTTAATTATACATGAAACTATCTGAAACTCAAATAAATTGATTAATCAAACAAAAAAGATATAATAAGAATAATGAACTACAAACAATTGAAAAAGGAAAAGGAAAGAATAAGAGAAGAAATTTGGAACAAAATGGAACAAAAACATATTACCCTTTTTCCCGGAGCCTGGGGAAGGATTCCAAACTTTAAAGGAAGAGAAAAAGCCTCTCTTAAACTTATATCCCTTGGTGTATGGCAAAATGCAGATACTATAAAATCCAATCCAGATTCCCCTCAACAGCCGGTAAGGGAAAAAGCACTGCTTGCAGGCAAAATGCTTTACATGGCTGTTCCAAAATTAAAGGATGAAAAGTGCTTTGTAGAACTTTTACCTTCAAGGATAAGAAATATTAAAATAGCATCAACCATAAAGGGAGCATTTAAAGAAGGTAAAAGAATACTCCCTTATGAAATGAAAAAAATACATCTTATAATAGCAGGTTCAGTGGTTGTAAATCTTCAAGGGGAAAGAATAGGTAAAGGTGGAGGATTTTCTGACCTTGAATATGCAATTTTAAGAACCCTTAAAAAAATAGATGAAACTACACCTGTGATAACAACGGTACACGAAATTCAAGTAGTGAATTTTAACCTCCCAGTCACACCCCATGATATACTTGTTGACTATATCATCACTCCTGAAAGGATAATAAAAATAAACAGAAAAAGAAAACAACCCAAAGGAATACTTTGGGAGTTTCTCTCTCCTGAGAAAATAAAAAGCATTCCTATTCTAAAAAAATTTATGCAAGCAGGGCTGCAACAACACCTGTAAGAAATATTCCATCAAAAACTCCTGCTCCACCTATACTCAATACACTTCCCTTTTTTAGTTTTGAAAGGTTTAAAAGGTCCGCTCCTATAAGGACTCCCAAAGTTCCTGCTATATAGGCGACCTTTGGAGCATGATAGCCTCCAAAAATCCAGCCGAGCAATGCAGAAAGAAGAGGAGGAATAAAAAATGGCATTGTTATCCCAACTCCTTCAACGGGTATTGCAATAAACTTACTTACAACTATCATAATAATAAGAGGAATAACAACAAGATAAAGAGGAGTAATTCTAAGTAGATACAAAGAAACACAAAGGGGGATAATTCCTCCACCTAAATTTATAGCTATCACTCTTTCTTCAGCGGTAATGTAAGGAGGACCCAAAAATGAATAATGCTTAACATAGTATTTTTCCTTTTTAAGAGGAATGTTTACCATACTTCCAATCAAGGCGGAGAAGAACAAAAATACAGCCATACCAGCCGACATTCCAAGCTTTTCAAATGCAATGTTCACAATTCCTGCATGTATCATAAGAACAAGTAAAGGAAAGATAAGTACCAGTATAAAAAAAATCAAAAAAGATAAGGGCAGGTATATCATAAATTTACCCTATAAAGTTTACTTTTACCTTTTTAACATCCCATAAATGCCCTATTTTTTCTTGTATCTCCTCCTTGAGATGAGAAGCAAATTGATGGTCCTTGGGTAGATCAATATCTATCTCAACCTTTCCATCTTCTATCCTTACATCTCTCAACAACCCTGCTTTAACAATGCTCAGTCCTGTGAGTGGATTTATCACTCCTTTAAGTTTTCTCCTCACCTTATCAGGGGTTGTAGGAACTCTTGGAACAAGACCGTGTTTTTCTTCCCATTGTTCAATTGCAGATTTTAAAGCGTCCACTGCAAGAACTGCACAGTGCATCTTTATCGGAGGTAACCCCCCAAGAGCCTTTGCTGCATCTGCCCATTTTATCTTTTTTGCCTCATCTATTGTTTTACCCTTTACCATCTCTGTAAGAATTGATGCAGTGGCAATGTTGGATGCACAACCATATGACTCAAATTTAATATCTTCTATCACCTTTGTTTTTTTATTGATCCTTAGATAAATCTTTATCATATCTCCACATGCAGGACTTCCTTCAATAGCCATTGCAGATGGATTTTTTATTTTTCCTACATTTTTGGGGTGTTTAAAATGCTCTATAACCTTTTTTGAATATGGAAGCATTACTCCTCCTTTAAGGGACTTAACTTTCTCAACTCAAGGACAGCCCTTTTTAAAACTTCAACTGTTTTGTCTATCTCCTCTTTTGAATTGTACCTTGAAAACGAAAATCTTAAAGAACCATGGGACTCCTCATAAGTTTTCCCCATTGCAAGAAGTACATAACTTGCCTCAAGTGCCCTTGAGAAACAGGCAGAACCCGTAGACACCTCAATACCTTTTAGGTCCAGTTTTAAAAGTAAAGATTCTCCTTCAATATACTTAAAAGAGATATTTGATATTCCTGCAACCCTTTTTTCTACTGACCCATTCAACACAACCTCATCTATTTCATCAAATATCCTTTTTTCAAAATAATTCCTTAGCTTTCTCATTTTCTCCACATCCTCTTTTTTCCATATCTTTACCGCCTTTGCAAATCCACTTATTCCACATAAATTTTCGGTTCCAGGTCTTATATCAAATTCATTGTACCCTCCATACATTATTTTTTCTATCTTTGTTCCTTTACGAATATAAAGAGCCCCCACACCTTTTGGACCATGGATAAGATGGGCACTTAAGGAAATAAATGTAAACGGTGTTTTTTTTACATCTATATCTTCTTTGAGGTAAGATTGGACTGCATCTGTATGGAAAGCTATCTTCCTATCTTTGCATATCTCAGCTATCTCATCAATCGGTTGAATAACCCCTGTCTCCTGATTGGCATGTTGAATAGATACAAAGACTGTATTTCTCTGGATATGTTTTTTAAAATCTTCAAGATCAATTAAACCCTCTCCATCAACTGGCAGATAAGTCACATCAAAGCCCTGTTTTTCAAGATACTTAAAAACGTTCAAAACAGATTCATGTTCCACCTTAGTAGTAATTACATGTTTTTTCTCACCAAAAAACCTCTTGAGATAACCAAGAATAGCAAGATTGTTCGCTTCTGTACCTCCAGAAGTAAAAACAATCTCCTCGGGCTCTGCATTTATACTCCTTGCAATAACTTCCCTTGAATGTTCAAGAACCTCCTTTGATTCAAGACTTGCTGAATACCCTATTTCACCAGCAGGCACAGAATAATGTTTTTTCATACATTCCGCAACCGAATAAATTACTTCTTTTGCCACAGGAGTCGTGGAAGCATTATCAAAAAAAATCCTCTTCACATAACAAGTATAAATATACTACATGATTTGTCAAGAAATATTCTTAGTAGTCCACGCCAAAAATAAGTTTAAACCTCGCTGTGCCTGAAAAAATTGAAGAAGGAGAAAAAAGTTTCGTCATATCAAAACCAGCTCCACATCTAATTCCAAGAGCACCTGCCTGAAATCTTCCTCCAAAACCCAGTGATATTCTCACTCCCCATCTCTCCTCTGCTTCTGGAGTTGGAATTTCAATTGTTAAATCGCCATTTTCAACTATCTCTTCTATCTGTCTTTCCACCTCTTTCTCTACATATTCCCTTGTAACCACAGGTGTAATCCAGTTGTAAGAGATATCGGATTCAAACATTACAAAGAAAAATCTTTGTAATATAAAATCAGCAGTTATCCCTGTAAAAACTGCAGCATGGCGGTAAGGTAGGTTTTCAGAAAATGAGTAAGATCCAGGAATCGGAGGAGGAAGATTTGTATGAACACTTCCTTTTATCCTATAATCTCTTGTAACGTAAGCAAAACCAAAACCTGCACCCACATCCTTTGTATAGGAAATCCTCATTCCAAAACCAGGAGGATTTTTTATTTCCTCTCTTTCTACCTGCGCATCAATTCTGTAAGTGGATTGATAACTATAGGAAGCGGTATCTTTTTCAACATATAAAAGTTCAGGACCAGTATTTAAACGAAGCGAAAATGCAGAAAAAACAAAAATTACCACTTGCCTGTTCTTAAATACTCATCAATTGATTTTGCAGCTTTTCTTCCTGCACCCATTGCAAGAATAACAGTAGCAGCTCCTGTAACAATATCCCCACCTGCCCATACACCTTTTTTTGTAGTTTTTCCTGTTTCAGGATCTGCTATTATGTAACCCCATTTATTGGTCTCCATATCAGGGGTGGTCTGCATTACAAGAGGATTTGCTCCTTGACCTATTGCCACCACCACTGTATCCACAGGAAATCTAAATTCGGAGCCAGGGATAGGTACTGGTCTTCTTCTTCCTGATGAATCAGGTTCTCCAAGCTGCATCTTCACGAGTTCTATCTCTTTAACTCTTCCTTGTTCATCTCCAATAAACCTCACAGGATTCACAAGAAAATTAAAGATAACCCCCTCTTCCTCTGCATTTTCTATCTCTTCTTCTCTTGCAGGCATTTCTTTCCTTGACCTTCTATAAATAATGTGTGCTTCCTCTGCTCCAAGTCTCAAAGCACTCCTTACCGCATCCATTGCCACATTACCACCACCAATTACTGCAACTCTTTTTCCTACCTTTATAGGAGTATCGTATTCTGGGAATTTATAGGACTTCATCAAGTTCACCCGTGTTAGAAATTCATTTGCAGAGTATATTCCACTCAGATTTTCACCAGGTATCCCCAAGAAAAGAGGTAATCCTGCCCCAAGACCAAGAAATACTGCGTCAAATTCAGAAAGCAGTTCATCCACTGTAAATATCTTACCTATCACATGGTTGGTTCTTATCTCAACTCCCATCTTCTCAAGTACACTCACCTCTCTTTCAACAATCCTCTTAGGCAATCTAAACTCAGGTATTCCATATACCAACACTCCACCTGGTTTATGCAGTGCTTCAAATATTACCACCTTATGCCCCAGCCTTGCAAGATCACTTGCAACTGTAAGCCCTGCAGGACCCGAACCTACAACTGCTACTTTTTTACCGGTGGGCGGAGCAATCTCAGGAATTTCAAATTTACCCTGCTGTATTTCGTAATCTGCCACAAATCTTTCCAGTCTTCCTATTGCAACAGGCTCATGACTTCTTCCTAAAACACATTTTAATTCACATTGATCTTCCTGAGGGCATACTCTTCCACATATTCCGGGTAGCACATTTTTCTCTCTTATTTTTCTCAATGCTCCTTCAAAATCTCCTTCTTTTATAAGTTTTATAAAAGCAGGAATATCTATTTCTACAGGACATCCTTCAACACAGAAGGGCCTTGGACATTGTAAACATCTCTCTGCCTCTTTTATAGCCATTTCAGGGGTATAACCTAAAGCAACCTCTTCAAAATTTCTTATTCTTTTCTCTGGAGGTTGTTTTGGCATGGGTGTTCTTGGAGGTATCTGCTTAGGCATTTTCCCTCCTTTCCCCTAAAAATTTTTCAACTGCAATTTTCTCCTCCTCTTTATAAGTAGCAAGTCTCTGTAGAAGAAGATCAAAATTGACCTGATGACCATCAAATTCTGGACCATCAACACAAGCATACTTTGTTTCACCACCAACCTCCACTCTACACGCTCCACACATTCCTGTACCGTCTACCATTATTGCATTTAAACTCACAAGAGTCTTTATCTTATAAGGTCTTGTAAGATCACAAACAGCCTTCATCATAATAGCAGGCCCTACTGCAATCACTTCATCTATTTTTCTTCCACTTTCTATATGGTATCTTAACTCATCCGTCACAAATCCCTTTCTTCCATAAGAACCATCATCGGTAGTAATGTAAACTTCATCTGCAAATTTTCTAAATTCATCTTCAAGAATTATAAGTTCTTTTGTCCTTGCCCCAATAATAGCGCACACTATATTCCCCACCTGTTTGTGTTTCTTTGCTATTGGAAGAACCTCTGCAGTTCCAACACCTCCTCCAATACAGAATACAGTTCCAACAGGATGGATAGGTGTAGGTTTTCCAAGAGGCCCTACCACATCTGCAATATAATCTCCTGCCTTATAAGTACCGAGTTCCATTGTTGTTTTCCCTACTTCCTGTACATAAACAGTAATACTTCCTCTATCAGGATCTGCATCTGCAATTGTAATGGGAATTCTTTCTCCCTTTTCATGTAGTCTTATTATGATAAACTGACCGGGCTGTCTTTTCTTAGCAATTAAAGGAGCCTCTATCACAAACTTATTTATCCCTGGTGCTACTCTTTCTTTTTCAAGAATTTTAAACATCTGTCCTCCTTTCTAAGATTCGGAATGTTTAACCGTTTTAAATCAATCCCTATTGAGATATATTTTCAATTATACAACCAATAACAAAACAGTCAATAAAAACTAATACCCCAGTTTTCTCAAATCCCTTTCAGACAATCCAAAGTAATGCCCTATTTCATGTAGGAGAACTTTTTTTAAAAGAACTTTTCTTTCTTCATCGGTCCTTGCAACTCTTTCTATATTCCCCCGATATATCACAATTGTGTCGGGAAAAAGCTGAAATGTGAAAACACTTTTTTTATCCAAAGGAACCCCTCTAAATAAACCAAGAATCATCTTGGAAGAAATATCTTCAGGAAAATCTTTTACAAATATAGAAACATCTTTCAATTTTCTTTTAAACTCGTAGGGCAACGTTTCTATTGTTTCTTTTATGACTTTTATTATATCCTCATCGGTCATATCATGCCCTTGGATGAAATGTACGATACACCTCTTTGATATATGTTCTGTCAACATGAGCATAGACTTGTGTGGTAACTATACTGGCATGCCCGAGCATCTCCTGAATTGAACGTAGGTCAGCCCCTCCTTCCAATAGATGGGTTGCAAATGAATGTCTGAATGTATGAGGAGTTACATTTTTTTCTATTCCTGCTTTCTTGACATAAAATTTTATTATCTTCCATGCTCCCATCCTTGAGAATTTTTTACCTCTTCTTGTGATAAATAGGTATGGCGAATGCTTTTCTTTCAATAACACAGGCCGTGAAAGCCTGATGTATCTCTCAGTGGCATCCACTGCAGGTTTCCCTATAGGAACAAACCTCTCCTTATTACCCTTTCCAAGAACCTTTAAAAATGCCTCTTCAAGAAAAATATCGTCTACTTTTAATGATATTAACTCTGAAATTCTAAGTCCTGCTCCATAAAGAACTTCAATCATTGCTCTATCCCGTATGGTAAATACATCATCTCCTCCGTCTGGAGTCTTTATAGCATCTATTATCTTCTCAACCTCTTCAACCAAAAGTACCTCTGGAAGTTTCTTTTCCACCTTGGGAAGGTCTATGAATTCTGTTGGGTCTTTTAACAATATCTTTTCATCATTAAGAAATCTAAAAAAGAGCCTTAAAGATGTAAGTTTTCTGGAAACAGAGGATGCTTTAAGCCCAATATCATAAAGGACCTCTGTAAACGAAATGATGTCAGATGCTTCAATCTCTTCAGGTATTTTTTTTAAATATTCAAAAAACTGTCTAACATCCCTATGATAGCTTTCTATTGAATTCTTTGAAAGCCCTCTTTCAGAAAGAAGATAAGAAATAAAATCGTTTATGTACTTGTTAATCAAACTCCGCTTTATCTCCTCTTTCTGGCACATAAACCTCTCCAAATCCCATATCCAAAAGTGCTTCTTTTAACGCTTCTATTTCTTCATCTTCTCCATGAACCAAAAATATTTTTTTAAGCTTTTTTGGAGACTGTTTTTTAAAAAAGTTCAGTAAATCGTTTTTATCTGCATGAGCAGAAAATTCCTCCATTACCTCTACCTCTGCCCTCCTTTGGTATTCTTCTCCAAAGATCCTTACTACTTTCTCCTTATCCTTTAATCTTCTTCCGAGAGTTCCTTTTGCCTGAAACCCTACAATTAAAATAAGATTTTTAGGGTCTTCTATAGAGTTTTTTAAATGGTGTAATACCCTTCCTCCTTCACACATTCCTGAGGCAGAAATAATAATACAGGGTTCTTTAACATGATTCAAGGCTTTTGATTCTTCAACACTCTGAACATATCTCAACCTGAAAAATCCAAAGGGGTCTTTGTCTTCAAGAATGTATTGATAAGTTTCTTTATCAAAACACTCAGGATGCCTTCTGAATATATCTGTAACATTTGCAGATAAAGGGCTATCAACCCATATTGGAATTTCAGGAAGTTTCCCCTCCTCCATCAATTCATGCAAAAGTAACACAATACTTTGGGTTCTTCCCACAGAGAATGCAGGAATTATTATTTTCCCTTTTCTTCTATATACCTTTTCAATTATCCTCCTTAAATGTTCTTTTGCCTCTATTATTGGCTTGTGAATCCTCGCTCCATAAGTAGCTTCTGAAATTACATAATCTACTTCTCCTATCTCTTCTGGGTCTCTTATCACAGGGAGATCCTTTCTTCCCAAATCTCCGGTGAATAGAAGTTTTTTATCATTTATATAGAGAAGCACCTGAGCAGAACCAAGAATATGCCCTGCATCAAAGAACTCAACCTTTATTCCATTACCAAGTTCAAAAACTTCATGGTAATTTTTCTCAACAAAATGAGGAAAGACTTTAAACACGTCATCAATTGTATATATCACCTCTTTTAAAGGCAATCCCTTTCTTTTATGTTTCTTGTTTACATATTCAATATCCTTTTCCTGCACATGGGCAGAATCTTGTAAAAGAATCTTAACCAAATCAACAGTTGCAGGAGTAGCATATATCTTACCCTGATAACCGTGCTTTACAAAAACAGGCAAAGCTCCTGAATGATCCAAATGGGCATGTGAAAGAATTGTTGCATCTATAAGATGAGCAGGAAAAGGAACCTCTCTGTTAAGTCTTTCAGACTCTGCCCGATGTCCTTGAAACATTCCATATTCTAAAAGAATTCTCTTTCCATTGGCATGGATAAGATGTTTTGACCCTGTAACAGTTCTTGCTGCACCCCAAAACTCTACCTGTATCAATATACCTCCTTATTTTGTAACTCTACTACCATAAAGTTAATTTTACATTATAATTCTCAATTTGCAAACTTATTAAAAAGGAAGTTTCACCTGGTTTTCCTCTGCAAGTTTCTTTAAATCTTCCACAACCTTGTAGTATATCCAAACCTCTTTTTTCTGCATCTCTGCAGCTTCAAACTCCTTTTCTCCATGCACATATATCCTCTCTGCTCCCTCTCTTTTTGGAGTATTTTTAAGCATATCAATGTATTCATCAATCATTCGTTTAAAAACAAAAGAGTCTATAAATGCATCTATTTTTATTGCACCAAAGAAATGGCATACATTGGGAGGAGTGCCTTTTTTACCATACACATGCAGTCCAAAGGCTCCACCTGATAGAACACCTGAGAGTACATCCACCATTACTGCAAGTCCATAGCCTTTATGCCCCCCTGTTTCTTCATCTGCTCCACCAAGAGGCAAAAGCCCCCCACCTTTTCTTTGAACAAGATTTGCAAGCACCTTTGCTGCATCTTGGGTCGGATTTCCGTATTCATCGGTTGCCCAGGTTAATGGAATAGATTTATTCATTCTCTCATAAACTTCAAGTTTTCCCCTTGGAACAGTTGACGTTGCCATATCAAGAACAATAGGTTTCTTTTTACCAGCTGGTACAGCAATGGAAATTGGATTTGTCCCTATCACTGCATTTTTTGCAAAAGTAGGAACAACTAAAGGGGCTGAGTTTGTCAAAGAAATTCCTATTAAATCGTATTCAAGAGCCATCATTGCATAATATGCAGCAATTCCATAGTGATTTGAATCCCTTACCGCAGCAAAACAAATATTATTTTGTAAAGCTCGCTGGATCACCATCTTCATGGTTTTGTAAGAAACTACCTGTCCCAAACCATCTCCACCTGAAATAAGTAGTGTATTGGGAGTCTCTTTAAGTACTTTTATCTCTGCAACAGGTTTTATTGTACCGGTTCTTAAACCCTCCACATATCTCCTCAATCTTGCAACTCCATGAGATCCTATCCCTCTTCTATCTGCCTCTATAAGAATATCTGCTGTTATTTTTGCATCCTCTTCTGGAACCCCAAGTTTTTTGAAAACATCAACAACAAACTCTTTCAAAACATCAATATTTATTTTTATCCACTCCTTCATATCTCTCCTTTTTGGTTAATAAGGTATTTTATCTTTTACAATTTTTTTGCACATTTCCTCTACAAAAGAAGGCAGGTATCCTTTTTCTCTTAAAATTTCTCTTATTCTCCTTACTATTTGAGGTATATCTATGCTCATTGGACAGTATTTTATGCATCTACCACACATGGTACAGATAAAAGCCATTGGAGCTGCATGCTTAAAGTCCCCTGCAGTATAGGCAGTCCAGGGAATTCCTATGCCTCCGATGTACTTGTATCCCCAGTATCCTATTGTGAGAGGGTAAACAGGACATTCATACATACATGCTCCACACCTTAAACATCTTAAGGCCTGTTTCACAATCGGATCTTTTGCCATTTCCTTTCTTCCATTGTCAAGTAAAATCACATGAAGTTCTTTTGGACCATGAACTCCATACACCACAGTTTTTTCAATATCACCTGTTTTTGAAGGACCAGAAATAATTGAGACATAACTCATCACAGGGTATCCTGCATATCTTGATACTACTTCAATAAGCTTTGTTCCATCCCTAAATGTAGGTAGTATCTTCTCTATGCCTGCTATCACTATGTGTACATCCGGAGCATTTGTTGCAAATCTTATATTTCCTTCATTTTCTATTAAAAATACAGACCCTGTATCTGCGGTTATCGCATTCGCTCCTGTAATCCCTACATCCGCTGTAATAAACTTATCTCTTAAATACCTTCTTGCAAATTCGGTTAACTCCACTGGGTCAGTAGACAGTTTCTTTCCTGCTATAGTTGAAAAGAGTTCTGCAACTTTTTCCTTGGGTACATGCACTGCAGGAGCAAGGATATGCATTGGCCTTGATTTTAAAAGTTGCACAATAAACTCACCAAGATCCGTCTCGTAAACCTCATTCCCCCAATTTTCAAGATAGTGGTTTAAATCCAGTTCTTCCAGGGTAATGGATTTTCCTTTTACTATTTTCTTTCCTGTACCAACAACTCTTTTTATTATCTCAATCGCCTCATCACTATTTGAGGCATAATAGGCATGAATATGCTGAGCTCTGAGAGATTTTATGGTTTTTTCTATATATGCATCAAAATTACTTATAACCTCGTCTTTTATACGTATAAGTGTCTTTTTTTCCTTTTCAACATGAGGAAAATACGATAATGCTTTATCTCTATCCTTCCTAAAAGAGGAAACTGCCTTTCTAAGTGCCATTCGTGTAAACCCATCCTTTAATATTCTATAAATAGCTTTTTTCATCTCCTTAAATTGCTTTATCTCCTGCATATCTATTCCAATCCCATGTTTATTATTTCAAGAAAGTCCATAACCTCAATGCCAGTTCCCTCAGATGCCTCTAAAAAATTTTGATAACAAAACGGACAAGCAGATGTAATTACATCCACATTTAAACACCTTATCTGGGTCTCTATCTTTTCCTTTGCAACTTCAATACAAAGTTTTGGAAGATATGCTCTTACAAGTCCTCCTGCTCCACAACATGTGCTATTCTCTCTTGAAAAACACAACTCAACCCTTTCTCTTACAGCCTTATCCAACACTACTCTTGGCTCATCATATATTCCTTTACCCTGTCTTCCCAGATAGCAGGGATCATGATACACCACCTTCTTATTGAGCTTTGTTTTAAACCGTATTCTTCCCTCATCCAAAAGTTTCTTTACATACTCTGTTATATGCATCACCTTTGGCCTTATTTTTATTCCACATTCAGCATATTCTTTATAAAACATCATAAAGCAGTGAGGACAAGGAGTAATAACCAAATCAAAGTCATGTATATGCTCTTTTACCTCTTCTGCCTGTTTTAAAAACTCATTGTAATATCCTGAAAGAAAAAGAGGGGCCCCACAGCATATATCCATTCCAAGAGGAACATATTCTATCTCTATCTTTTCAAAAAACTTCTCAAGATTTTTCCTTAATTTTTCATTGGCTCTTGTTGTGCAACCATAGAATATACCTATCATGCCTTTATCTCTCCATCACCTGTGGATTCTCCTTGTGCATTTAATTAAAACTTTCATAAGACCTCCTAATATAATACTCGTTTTTTTTATCATGTCAACAATGAAACAGGTTAGACTATTGTGCGTATTAAACTTCTTATATCCCTGGTAAGCAAAGGATTGAAAAAGAGAGTAATATGACCTGCCAAATATACTTTGTAATCAACATTCCACCTTTGGGAAATCTCTTTAATATCCTCAACAGATGATATTCTATCGTATTTTGCAGAAAAAATTTTTATCTTCTCTTCTGGTATCAGGGGAGAAAAATTAGAAGGGATAAAAAGCTCCATAAGTTTCCTTTCGTATTCTTCATCATGAATTTTTCTCTTCCATATCTCAACCATAGGTCTAAATGGAGGATATTCCCATACCACCTTATCGGGTCTTAAAACAGGCTCAATTAATAAAGCAAAATCCACATTGTTATCAACAGTCAGGAGTAAACTCCCTATCCATCCTCCGTAGCTAACTCCCATTATACTTGTAAATTTTATACCGGTTCTTTTAAAAAAAGAAAGTAATATTTTAATTTCAAGAACTGCCTGTAATACTCCTTCAAGAGTCCTTATGGTATCCCATGTTATTGCAAGGTCTCCTGAATATCTACCTTCTGGAATTCTTCTTCCGTGATAAGGGGGTTCGTAAAGAAATAAATTCATTTTACCACATGAGAGATACCTATGAATTACATCTATTCCCCTAAATCCTCTAAAACACCATCCTGGAATAAAAATAACAAGAGGGGCTGAAAAATGAGTGGTAAGATATAAAAACCCTCTTGCGGTATTGTTTTCTTCATAATCTGTTACAACCGGGGATTTAAAACATACATCGTATATGTTTTTTTCTATTCTTTTAAAAAATAAATCTTTTTCTTCACAGTTTAAAAAAATACTTCTTTCAATTGGTATTTTTATATTTCTTGGAGAATCCTTTTGCCAGTTTTTAATGCATCTTTCTATTATTTTTTTAAAAATTCTTTTATCGTAGAGTTCAAAGAACTTACCTATCATTATTTAGTTATATACTTTTTACGAATGTAAAATAACCACAGAGCAATGAGGAGTAAAAAAATACCGGTAAAGAAGATAATAACTTTATAGGAAAAAACATCTGACAAAATTCCAACAGTACCTGCAGTGATGAAAAAAGTAAGATTAACCACAAACTCCTTTACCCCAAAAATTCTACCTCTTGTTCCCTCATCAACTTCCTCTTGAAGAATGGTATCCTGAAAAATTCCTATAAAGGAGAAGAGTATACCAGAGATAAACGAAAGGAAATATATAAAAAAAGTTGTAATAATAAACCTTCCTATAAGGAAAAACAGTGCATATAAAAATATGGATGTAACTATCCATAAACACCTATCCGCCTTTCTACCCAAGGTTCCGGTAAGATATGCTCCTACCACCATTCCAACACCAATCACACCCCCTGCGATTCCAACTCCAGGTGTTCCCAATCCCAGAACCTGTTGAACTATATAGATAAGAGCAGTATAGGCTACTGCAGAAACAAAAGGAACAGTAAGAAGAGAAATAATTACAAAGAGTATCTTTTTATCTAAAACAACGAGTTTAACAACTGTACAGAGGTCTCCTATAAACTGCTTAAAAGCTCCTCTAAGCCTTTTCCCTATGCCCCATTCAATCTTCTTTACAGGTGCAAATAAGGATGTTTCTCCCATCCATATTATTAAACTTCCTGCAGTAAAATGCATTAGAGCATCAAAGAAAAAACCAAATCTCCATCCCATCCATTTTATAAGATAGCCTCCGACCACCATTCCTGTAAAAGTTGCTATTCTTGCAAATAAAAGTAGTATTGAGTTTGTAGAAACAAGTTCATCTCTATCCACAAGGGAAGGAATAACTGCAAGTTTTGCAGTATTGTTGAATATATCAAGAGAAAAAAATACTACCACTGTAATCCATACAGGAAGCATGCTTTTTGTAAGCATTATAAAAAAGGGGGTAATGAAGATGAAAAATGCCTGGATATAGTGAGCTCTTATCATAATCTTCTTCTTATTCCAGTGATCCACAAGAACACCTGCAAATGGAGATAAAAGAATAACAGGTATTGTAAAAGTCATGGAAAACTCAGAAAAAGCACTCACCCTACCAGGAGAAAGAATGTGGATAAGAGAAATTATTACCATATGGGTAAGTCTATCTCCAAACTGAGAAAAACTGTTGGAAAGAGTAAGAAAAAGAACTCCTCTTTTTTTTAAAAGAAAAAACATCTACTTTTTCATCTTTTCCCTTGCCTTTTTAATATCAAACAAGAGAAATACACCACCAATAATTAACAAAAGCCAACCTATATTTATCTCTGTGCCTCTTATAACTAAAGGAGGTTGTCCTTTAATGAGTTGTAGAATTAAAAGTATCAACCCAGCAACAATGATTATTATTGAAAATATCATCCTACCTCCTTTTTATTAAAAAAATTAACTATTTTTTCAAACTCCACAAAACTCTGTTCCCCTGTATGCATGTTTCTTACAATTACTTCCTTCTTCTTTAATTCCTCCTCTCCAATTATTATTACATAATCTGCGTTAATCCTATCCGCCTTCTTTAACTTTGCCGATAATTTTTTATCTGAATAATCTACAACACACGTAATTCCTGCATTTCTTAACTCTTTTAAGAGTTTTATGGAAAAATCGGTTGCCTCTTCTCCAAGGGGAAGAATAGATGTGAGTTTCTTAAATGAATAATCTATTCCTTCAGAGGCAAGAAGAACCCTCTCCTCTCCAAAACCAAAACCTATTGCAGGAGTTGGAGGCCCACCAAGCTGAGAAAATAAATCATCGTATCTTCCTCCTGCAAGAACTGTATTCTGAGCACCAAGCTTTCCTGATTTCATTTCAAACACTGTTTTTGTGTAATAATCAAGCCCTCTTACAAGTTTTGGATTAACTTTAAATTCAACTTGAAACTTCTCAAGTCCATTTTTTACCTTTTCAAAATGACTTTTGCATTCATTACATAGAAAATCCGTAATCTTTGGAGCTTTCTCATAAATTTTCTGACAAGATGAATTTTTACAATCAAAAACCCTCAATGGATTTTTATCAAGTCTTCTTTTACAATCATCACATAGTAGTTCTTTCTTATCATGTAAATAACCTAAAAAATTGTTTTTAAACTCTTTTCTGCATAAAGAACAACCAACACTGTTTATTTCAATCTCTATTTCCTTTACACGTAGGGCAGAAAGAATATGTTTACCAAGAAAGATAACTTCTGCATCTACAAAAGGATCTTTTTCTCCTATTACTTCTATTCCTATCTGATAATGCTCCCTTAACCTACCTTTTTGAGGTTTTTCCTGTCTGAACATTGGAGAGATATAATAAAATCTTGCAGGAATTTTCAGATTATTCTCTATTATTGCCCTTATAACACCAGGGGTTCCTTCAGGTCTCAGAGTTAAAGACCTTCCTCCTTTATCTTTAAATGTGTACATCTCTTTTGTAACAATATCCGAAGTTTCTCCAGTGGATCTAAGGTAGAGTTCGGTGTGTTCAAAAGTAGGAGTTCTTATGGGTTTAAAACCTGCATTTTTTAAAATACCAATAACTATTTTTTCAAGTTCCTCCCTTATCTCTGACTCAGGAGGATAAACATCCTTAGTTCCTTTGACCCTCTGAAATTTCATTTTTTCTTTTAAACTTAAAGATAAAAAAACCCATCCATACTCCTACGAGATTTGAAATCAAATCCAGAAAATTAACATCTCTTCCAGGTATAAAATACTGATGTAACTCATCTGTTATTCCAAATAAAGACCCTCCTATTGCTCCTGCAATACTATATGTCCCTGAGCAAAGATACCCAAAATATGCATACATTCCGAAATGGAGTAACTTATCCGCGCCATGTTTCAATCCTTTTCCCTCCTCCTTAGGGATAGATGAAAGACACAGAATCAATAATCCCCAGAGAACAAGAAATAAAAGGTTTTTCTTCAACTATCCCCTTATCTTCTCTTTTACTCTCATCAGTCTTGTTAGATTCCCTCTTTCAATCTCTGAAAGTTTAAGATTTATGTATGATATAGTTTCTCTAATCGCAGGTATCAATACGTACTCTAATGCATTCACCCTTCTTCTTGTTTTTTCTATCTCTTCTGCAATGAGTTCAAGTGCTTTTTCCTTTTCTGCAAGTTCTATCATCTTATCAAGAATTTTATCAAGCTCTAAAAGAACAACATCAAACTCTGCAGATGTAAAATAAGGCCCATAACATATCATCCTTCCCTCTATTCTTTTTCTAAACTTCGGAACCCTTACATTCAGAATTCTTTCGGTTTCGGTTTCTATAAAAATCTTTTTTGTCGGCACAGAAACTGCAAGTTCTGAAAACATAGATGGGAAATCACCTCCAGCAAATTTAAATCTTCCAGATACTCTCTGCAAACCTTTTTCTACTTCACTTCTTAAACTCTGTATTTCATCGATCAGTTTATAGATCCTATTCATCAACTCCTCAAGCTTGTCCTTTAAGAGTTTATGCCCTCTTTCTGCTATTTTTAGTCTTTTTTTGAGCTTTAACAACTCCATTCTTGTTGCTGGAACTGAAAGTCTCACTCCTTTCTCTCCTTCTTTTCTTTTATAGGATCATAGTATTTTTTAAGATACTCCTCTCTCACTCTCTTCATCTCTGCTCTTGGAAGCATGGATAGAAGTTCCCATCCCAGATCAAGGGTTTTTTCTATTGGTCTATCTTCATATTCTCCTTGAGAAACGTATCTTTTCTCAAACTCTTCTGCAAACTTTACATAAAGTTTATCCAAATCTGTCAAAGCAGCTTCACCAAGAATTATCGCAAGTTCTTGAGCCTCCTTCCCTCTTGCGTAGGCTGCAAACAACTGATTGAATAAGTCTGCATGGTCTTCTCTGGTCTTTCCCTTTCCTATTCCTTTATCTTTCAATCTTGATAAAGAAGGCAGTACATCAATAGGGGGGGATATATTCTTCTTATGCAGAACCCTTGACAGAATTATCTGCCCTTCGGTGATATATCCTGTAAGATCAGGGATTGGATGGGTCTTATCATCTTCAGGCATCGTAAGAACAGGAATGAGAGTGATTGAACCTTTCTTTCCTTTAAGCCTTCCACTTCTTTCATATATTGTTGCAAGGTCTGTGTAAAGATAACCTGGGTATCCCCTTCTCCCTGGAATCTCCTTTCTTGCTGCTGCTATTTCTCTTAATGCTTCACAGTAATTTGTCATATCTGTAAGTATAACAAGTACATGCATATCTTTTTTAAAGGCAAAATACTCAGCAGTAGTTAAGACAACCCTTGGAGTGGATATTCTTTCAATAGCAGGGTCATCTGCGAGATTTAAAAATAGAACTGTTCTTTCAATTGCACCTGTCTTTTTAAAATCCGAGATAAAGAACTCAGCCTCCTCAAAGGTAATTCCCATTGCTCCAAATACTACTGCAAATTTTTCCCCCTCTCCAAGAACCTTTGCCTGCCTTGCAATCTGAGCTGCAAGTCTATTATGGGGAAGACCTGAACCAGAAAAAAGTGGAAGTTTTTGTCCTCTTACAAGGGTATTTAATCCATCTATTGCAGATATACCTGTCTGGATAAACTCATTTGGATAATCTCTTGCATAGGGATTTATAGGAAGACCATTTATATCTCTGTATTCCTCAGGAATAGGTGGAGGCCCTCCATCCTTTGGTCTTCCAAGACCATCAAACACCCTTCCAAGCATATCTTCAGAAAGTCCTATTCTTATACCCCTTGCAAGAAATCTTACCTTTGCTCCTTTTGTATCCATTCCAGTTGTCCCCTCAAAAACCTGAACCAAAGCCTTATCCTTTTCAACTTCAAGAACCTTTCCTCTCCTCTTTTCTCCATTGGCAAGAGTGATTTCTACAAGTTCTTCATATTTTACACCTTCAACTCCTTCAACAAGCATTAAAGGACCTGCTATATTTGTCACAGATTCATAATCTACAATTCCTTTCATCTTTACTTCTCCTTTTTGGATTTTCCATGTTAATTATACAGAAATGGCTTTATGATGTCAATTAAGTTTGACTTTTTATTATTAATTATTATACTTAAAAAAGGAGGAAAAAATGAAAAAATTTTTCATTCCTTTAATAAATTTTTTAATGTTCTGTAGTCAACCCTCTGAAAATCATAGTGAAGAGAACCGACCCATAGGTGTGGATACCACTCCACCTCAAAAAATTGTAAAACTGGTCTTCATACATCACAGCGTAGGAAGAAATTGGCTTGAAACAGGAAACGGAAATCTTGGAAAACAGTTAAATGAAAATAACTATTATGTAAATGAGTGCTACTATGGATGGGATGAACATCCTGATACAGCCCACTATGAAGTAATGGGGGATCATACCGATACAGAGGATTGGCCCTATTGGTTTAACGATGTTGTGATGCCTTCGGTGTATAAAACCGAAAGCCATCCATCTTATACAAATAATATAGAAAACCCTGGAGGTGAAAATGAAATTGTGATGTTTAAATCCTGTTATCCAAACAGCGATGTAGGAGCAACAATAGAAGATGAAAAGGAAATTTACAACATATTGCTTGATTATTTCAAAGAACACCCAGATAAAATGTTCATACTTATAACACCTCCTCCTATGATTTCCATATCTCATCCAGAAAAAACCAGAGAACTATGCAACTGGTTGTGTGATTACGAAAATGGTTGGCTTGCAGAGTATCCATGTAAAAATGTATTTGTATTTGATTTATACAATGTCCTTACAGACCCCAATAATCACCACTGGGTAAAGGATGGAGAAATCCAGCACATTGTTTCAGACAATCCAGTGGATCCAGAGCATCCTAACGAACTTTATTATTACGAAGGAAACGATAACCATCCAACTCCAGAAGGTAATAGAAAAGCTACTGAAGAGTTTATTCCTTTGTTAAATGCATACTACCATATATGGCAAGAGTGGTTAGAAGTAAAACAAAGGTAGTTTTATACAGATGAGTATAAGAACAAAATTAATTCTTGTGTTCAGTATCCTTTTTACATTATTATTGGTTGCATTTGCTATCTCAACCTCTATAGATACTGTAAATACACGAAAAGAAGATGCAAAACACAGGATAATCACCATTATTGGGATCATCCATAATGCCAAGAAAAATATGGAAGAAGCAAACTTTAAAAAATTTATAAGGAAAATTCTACACACCCGGCTTTCAACTCCTGGGTATGACATGGATATAGCATCAATAAAAATTAAAGAAAAAGATAAAGTTATTGAATTTAAAAAAGAAGTTAAAGGGGAAGAGACCATTAAATTCAGAACCTTTGTAAAAAACCCCCTAACAGGTAAAACCGGTTATGAAATAGAACTCAACTACATGCTTGGAAATCTATATCGGGGAATATTAAAAACTCTTTTAAAGATATTCATCACAGAAACAATTATCCTTCTCACAGGAATTGCAGGAATTATGTTTTTCACAACAAGAATTACCTCTCCAATTAAACAACTGATAAGAGGAATGCAAAAAATATCTGAAGGAGAGTTTAAAACAAGAGTAAATGTAAACACACAGGATGAAATAGGTAAACTTGCCAATACATTCAACTGGATGGCAAAAAAACTTGAAGAAGGGGAATTTGTAAAATCAATCTTTAAGAGATACGTCACCCATCAACTTGCAGAACAGTTAATAAAGAATCAAGATGCCCTTAAGTTAAAAGGTGATAAAAAAAGAATAGCAGTTCTTTTTGGAGATATAAGAAACTTTACCAAGATATCTCAAAACATGACACCTGAAGAAGTGTTTGAATTTTTAAACTTCTATTTTGAACCAATAATTGACATAGTTTTTGAACAGGAAGGAATTCTGGACAAATTTATTGGAGATGGATTTCTTGCATTTTGGAATGCTCCTTTACCTCAGAAGGATTATATCAAAAAAGCTGCAGTCACTGCACTTAAGATACAGAAAAAACTTAAGGAACTGAATAAAATTAATAAAAAAGATGTAAAAATAGGAATTGGTGTAAATGTTGGATATGCAATAGCAGGAAATGTTGGTTCTACCAAGAGAATGGAGTATACAGTTATAGGAGATACGGTAAACTTTGCAGAAAGACTCCAGGAAGCTGCAAGGGATGGTGAAATCTTAGTATCTGAGGAGATATACAAAGTTCTCCAGAATGAATTTGTGTTTAAAAAAAGAACGGTAAAGATGGAAGGATATGGAGATAGCATAGTGGTGTATGAATTGATTGTATCAAAGGAGGATATATGAAAAAAATCATATATGCATTTCTATTTACAATTTTTTTAACTTTATGCAAGTCTGAAAATAAAGAAGTAGTAATAATAATAGAAGACTATGAATCCAAAACCAAAGACACTTTACAACACAGAATAAAAAAGCGGGAAAAAAAGACACTTTCCCTGCTTGGAATTGTATCTCTTTTAGAAAATGATTCAAAGAAAAGGGATAAAGAACAGATGCTTAGACATGTAGTAAAAATTAAAAGAGCATTACACAGAAGATTTGAAAACACAAGAAATAACAGACATTTAAAACACCTACTTGGTCTTTATACTATAAGAATATCACGAATTGAAAAAATACTAAGGGAATCAAAGTTCAGTAAAATTGGCCCAAAGGAACGCGAACTCATTGAAAAAGAATTAAAAAATTTAAAAAATATCGCTGAAAGAATAAAAAAGATTCACTCAAAAGACTCACCAAGAGAAGGAAAATCACCTTCTTTAACATCCTTTATATATCTTTTAACTGCTTCAAGTATTGTATCGTAAAGCATGGCATATCTTCTTATATATCTGGGAGAAAAGTGCGGATCCATACCCAGCAGATCCTGTATTACAAGTATCTGACCGTCACAAAAAGGACCTGCACCTATTCCAATGGTAGGGATTTTTAAACTCTGGGTTATTTGTTTTGCAAGTTTGTAGGGAACCTTCTCAAGCACCACACAAAAACATCCTGCACTTTCAAGCTCCTTTGCACTTTTTATAAGTTCTTTTCTTTCTGCAACTGTCTTTCCAACTATTCTATAACCTCCATATCCATGAATTGACTGTGGAGTTAAACCTATATGTCCCATTACAGGAATTCCAGAAGAAACCAGTCTTTGTATAAGAGAAAGCACATACTCAGATGCCCCTTCTATTTTCACAGCCTCTGCTCCCTTTTTTAAAAAAAGACCTGCATTGTTTATTCCTTGCTCTATGGATACCTGATAAGAAAGAAAAGGCATATCTGCAACCACAAAGGCCCTTTTCACCCCCCTTGCAACAGACTCTGTAAATACAAGCATTTCCTCCATCCCTATGGGAAGCGTGGTATCATACCCCATCATTACGTTTGCTGCAGAATCTCCAACAAGCACTATATCAATTCCTGCATCATCAATAATCCTTGCTGTAAGAAAATCATAGGCAGTGAGAGCAGTTATTTTCTCTTTACCCTTTTTTTCAACAATTTCATTTATCCTTATCTTTTTCATCCCGCTTTTTTCCAAAGTTCAACTCCTCTAAGAACCCTTCTTCTTGCAATATCCACCATTGTAGCACCTATTCTTGGATGAACAAAATAGGGAGCAATCTCCACCATAGGAATGATAAAAAAAGGTCTGCTTTCAACTCCAGGGTGAGGAATTTCAAGTGTTGAAGTTTCTATTATGAAATCTTCATAAAAAAGAATATCTATATCTATAATTCTTGGAGCATTTTTAAACAAGCTTCTCCTTCCCATTCTCTTTTCTACATTCTTTACGATCCATAAAAGTTGATAGGGGAAAACATCGGTTTTAATTTCTACTGCAACATTCAAAAAAGAAGGTTGATGCTGAAAGAACATTGGGACCGTAAGATAAAAAGAAGACATTTTAGCAATATTTATATCCTCCTCTTCAAGCAGTTTAATCGCCTTTTTTATATTTTCCTCTCTTCTTCCTATATTACTTCCCAAAGCAAGAAATCCACGAAACATAATTTTATAAAAATTTAAGGCGCCCCTTTAAAGGGGCGCC
>CAYQJV010000018.1:0-28767 GCA_964417925.1 uncultured bacterium
GATATAGTTATTCTTAGACCTTCTGCCATATATGGGCCAAGAGATACTGAAATGCTTGCGCTTTTTAAAACGTATGTGAAAGGTTTTAAAATTTATCCAGGAAAAGGAAAATTGTATCTTTCCTTAGTTTATGTAAAAGATGTAGCAAATATGGTTAAACTTGTTATTGAAAACAAAGTTTCCTCTGGAGAAATATTCTTTATATCTGATGGAGTTGTATATAATTTAGATTACATTTACAAAGTAATGGAAGAAATAACTTTAAAAAAAGCAGTTCCCCTTACAATTCCTTTGTTCGCCCTTCCACTTCTTACATCTTTATTTTTTGCAAACTCTGCAATGACTTATGATAAGATTCAGGATTTAAAGTATAGATATTGGATTGTCTCCATTGAAAAAGCTCAAAAGATACTTAAATTTCAACCTCAGTATACTCTTAAAAAAGGATTAAGGGAAACCATCAAATGGTACGAAAGAAAGGGGTGGATATGAATCAAAAGAAAATCCTGCAAGAATTGGAAAAAATTGCAGAACAATTAGGAGCACGCATAATATTTGACAAAATTGAAGGAAAAGGAGGATACTGTAGATGTTATGAAGAAAAATATATAGTTGTAAACAAATTACTCAATATTGATTACAAAATAGATATACTCGCGGAAGGAATAAGAGAACTTCCTTTTGAAGAAATATATATTAAACCTGAGATAAGAAAAATTCTTGACTTTTCTTATAATCAAAGTAAAATCAATAATGGAGGTAGGTATGGCACTGACAAAAGAAAGAAAAAAAGAGATAATAGAGAAATTTAAAATACATGAAAAAGATACAGGCTCTTCTGCAGTGCAAATAGCACTGCTTACTGAAAGAATAAATATAATAAGTGAACACCTTAAAAAACACAAAAAAGACCATCACTCACGTCTTGGATTGCTTAAACTGGTGAATCGTAGAAGAAAATACCTGGAATATTTAAAAAGAACCGACCCTGATAAATACTACTGGGTTATAAAAGAACTGGGCATAAGAGGATGATATCTAAAGTAATAAATATAGGAGATAGAGAATTAAGAATAGAAACCGGTCATCTTGCTAAACAAGCAGACGGAAGTGCACTGGTACAGTATGGAGAAACTGTTGTTCTCGTAAGCGCAGTATACAATAAACAACCTTTTGAAGAATACATAGACTTTGTTCCTTTAACAGTAGATTATAGAGAACTGTATGCAGCTGCAGGGAAAATACCGGGGGGCTTTTTCAAAAGAGAAGGGAGACCACGGGAAAAGGAGATACTTGTTTCACGACTGATAGATAGATCAATAAGACCATTATTCCCTAAGGAATTTAATCATGAAATTCAAGTAATAGGACTTCTTTTATCCTCTGATCAGGAAAATGAAGCAGATATTCTTGGAATTATTGCAGCCAGTGTGGCTCTTTCCATTTCTGAAATTCCCTTTAATGGACCTATAGCTGCGGTAAGAATGGGATGGATAGACGGTAAATGGGTAGTAAATCCTACTATTTCACAAGTGGAAAATTCCAAATTAAATCTTGTGATATCAGGGACTGAAGAAGGTATAATTATGTTGGAAGGCGATGCCAAAGAATTCCCTGAAGATAGATTAATAGAAGCAATTGAAATAGGGCATAAAGAGATTAAAAAAATTTTAGAAACCATTCGTACACTTCAAGAAAAAATAGGGAAAGAAAAGTTAAAATTAATAAAAGAAGAACCCGTGGATATACTCCAGGAGGTAAAAAAACGTTCTCTTGCTGAAGTTGAAAACATCAATACTATAAAAGGAAAATTAGAAAGAAACAATGCAATGCGTGAATTAGAAAAAAAACTCATCGAAGAATTAGGAGAGAAATATCCAAATGCAGAACCCGTAATAAAGGCTGCTCTTGACAGTATCGCCAGAGAGGTAATGAGAAGAAAAATCATTGAAAAAGGTATAAGAATGGATGGAAGAACCCCTGACGAGTTAAGACCTATATCCTGTGAAATAGGCATCTTACCGAGGACTCATGGATCTGCTCTATTTACGAGAGGAGAGACTCAATGCCTTGCAGTTACAACACTGGGAACTAAAAGTGATGAACAATTTGTAGATGACGTAGAAAGAGAATCTACAAAATCTTTTATGCTTCATTACAATTTTCCTCCGTTTTCCACCAATGAAGTAAAACCCTTAAAAGGACCTTCAAGAAGAGAGATAGGGCATGGAGCATTAGCAGAGAGATCTCTACTTGCAGTTATCCCTCCTGAAGAAATATTCCCTTATACAATAAGAGTAGTCTCTAATATCCTTGAATCCAATGGTTCCTCTTCCATGGCTACGGTGTGTGGTGCCTCGCTTTCCCTAATGGATGCAGGGGTACCAATAAGAAAACCTGTGGCAGGAGTTGCAATGGGACTTATAAAGGAAGATACTAAAGAAGTAATACTTACAGATATATTAGGAGCAGAAGATCATTATGGAGATATGGATTTTAAAATAGCAGGTACTAACGAAGGTATAACAGGAATACAGTTAGATTTAAAAATTCCTGGAGTAGGATTTGAAACTTTACATAAAGCAGTCAAAAAAGCTACTGAGGCGAGAAAATACATTCTTGAAATAATGAAAAAAACAATATCTGCTCCAAGATCTGAAATTTCAAAATATGCACCAAGAATAATAGTATTTCCTATACCTAAGGACAAAATAGGAGAAGTGATAGGTCCTGGAGGAAGAACTATAAGAAAGATAATAGATGCTACAGACACTACTATAGAAATTGATGATAAAACTGGAGAAGTTACAGTTTCAGGACCTAATTTTAACTCTGTAGAACAGGCAAAGAAAATGATAGAAGAAATTACACAAGAAGTTGAACTGGGTAAAATATACAAAGGAAAAGTAACCCGGGTAGCGAATTTCGGTGTGTTTGTAGAAATACTGCCAGGCAAGGAGGGACTTATTCACATCTCCCAACTCGGTGGGATAAGGGGAGAAAAAATACAGGAAAAGTTTAAACCAGGAGATACGGTGCTCGTAAAGGTCATCAACATAGATGACCTTGGAAGAGTAAGTCTTACTACAAAACTTATCCCTGATGACACCTCATCTCCTTATAGAAAAAAACCAACCTTCAGGTCTAAGGGTCGTTTCTGAATTAATCCCCCATCTTCACTCTGTATCCTTTGGGTTATTTTTCAAGCAGGGTTCAAGGTATGAACCTAAGGAATTCGCAGGTATATCTCATTTAATAGAACACATGCTTTTCAAAGGTACAAGAAAGAAAACATCAAGAGATATTCTTTTTCTACTTGAAAAAAAGGGAGGATTAAGTGACGGGTTTACAGGAAAGGAAATATCTGGAATATACATAAGAGCACCAGAGGATGCATATAGAGAACTTGCAAATTTAATAAAGGAAATCGTGGAAGAACCTTCTTTTGATTCAAAAGAGTTGGAAAAGGAAAAACTAATTGTCCTTTCCGAAATGAAAAGCTCAAAAGAAGACCCAGAAGAAAGAGTATTTGATCTATTGTCAGAAGCAATTTTTGAAAACCACCCCTTAGGAAGATCAATTATAGGGGAAAAAGAAACAATAATTAATATAACAAGAGATGAAATAATTAAATTTTATTATGAAAATTATAATGTAGAAAATACATTATATATATCGGTAGGAAAATTTGACAATAACTTCTATCCAGATATTAAAATCAAAAAGGGAAAACCTAACACTCCCTCTACGCCTACTCAGTGTAAGAAAAAAATGAAAATGGAGCCAAGAAAAGATTTAACACAAGTTCATGTTGCTATAGGAACAATGGTTCCCGGAATAAAATCTAAAGAAAGGTATTCCCTTTCTTTGGCTTCTACTGCTTTAGGAGGAGGAATGTCTTCAAGACTTTTTCAAACAATGCGTGAAGAAAAAGGACTTGTATATTCTATATCTACTTTCTATAATGCATATGAAGATATAGGTTTATTCGGAATATATTTTGTAATAGATAAAACCAAACTTTATCAAAGTTTTGAAGTTTTAAAAAATGAAATTGAAAAAATAAAAAAAGAAGGATTTAAAAAAGAAGAAATAAAAGTGGCAAAAAGTCTTGTAAAAAGCTCTATAATACTTGGAATGGAAAATCCATATTCCCGAATGGTGAGAATAGCCAATTGGAAATTACTTACCGGAGAAATTCCAGATATAGAGGAAACATTAAAAATATATCAAAGTAAGAACGCAGACGAAGTTTCTGAAATCTTCAATAAATTTTTTTCTTCTCAAGAAAAGTCTATGGCTCTTGTTGGGGCTATAGAGGAGAATATTTTAAGTAATAAAAAAATTGACATCTTTTAAAGGAGGTAATATGATATCTAAGAGAGGTAAGAATATGCCTCCTTCTCCTATCAGGAAACTTGCTCCTTTAGCTGAAGATGCAAGGAAAAGAGGAATCCATGTTTATCACCTCAATATAGGACAGCCTGACATTCCTACCCCAAAAGAATTTTTTGACGCATTAAAAAACTTCAAAGAACCTGTTCTTAGTTATGGACCATCAGGAGGTATTGTAGAGTTAAGGCTTGCTGTTGTGGATTATCTTGCAACTTATGGAATAGAGATAGAGCTGGATGATGTGTGGATAACTACAGGAGGAAGTGAAGCATTGCTTTTTTCATTTCTTGCTTTAACAGATCCTGGAGATGAAATACTTGTATTTGAGCCTTTTTATACAAACTATAATGGCTTCGCCAACGCAGCGTCGGTAAAACTTGTTCCTATAAAGCTTGATGTGGAAAAGGGATTTAGAATTCCACCTGAAGAGATAATAGAATCTTATATAACCTCCAAAACAAAAGGAATTATAATATGCAATCCTAATAATCCCACAGGTACTGTGATGACCGAAGAAGAGATGTATGTAATAAAAAGAATCGTTGAAAGACATAAACTTTTTTTGATTTCTGATGAAGTATACAGAGAATTTGTTTACGATGGGAAGCATCATATAAGTGCTCTTACCCTTCCAGGTATAGAGGATAGAGTAGTAATTACAGATTCCATATCAAAAAGATTTTCTGCTTGTGGTGCAAGAATAGGTTTTGTAATTTCACGAAACAGAAAAATAATGCAAACCATTCTTAAGTTTGCCCAAGCAAGACTATGCCCTCCTACGCTTGATCAAATAGGAGCAGTATCTCTTTTTAAAGCCATGCCTAAATTCATAAAATCTATTATAAACGAATTTGAAAGAAGAAGAAATATCCTTTATGAAGAACTTAAAAAAATTCCGGGAATTACGGTACATAAGCCAGAGGGAGCGTTTTATACTGTAGTAAAACTTCCAGTAGATGATTCAGAGAAATTTGCAAAATGGTTACTTCAAGAGTTTTCAAAAGACAAAAAAACTGTTATGATTGCCCCTGCTTCAGGATTTTATGCCACACCTAATGCAGGTAAAAATGAAGTGAGAATTGCTTATGTATTAAAGGATGAATTATTAAAAGATGCATTAAAAATACTTGCAGAGGCAATACATTACTATTCCAAAAATATATGAGAATTCTTCAAGTATCTGAACACTATTTCCCTTATGTAGGAGGAATTTCAGAACATATTCATTTCCTTTCCAAAGAATTAAGGAATAGAGGACATCAAGTAGATATTCTCACTTCAAAAATGAAGAATACCCCTAAAAAAGAAGATAATGTTTACAGGATAGGAACCAGTATAATAATCCCGATGAATAAATCTTTTTCCAGATTAACAATACATCCATTGGCTCTTGTACATATAAGAGATTTCTTAAGAAAACATAGATATGACATTGTACATATTCATGGTTCTCTTGCTCCTACTTTACCAGTGTTTACCCTCAAATATTCAAAATACTGTAACTTTGCTACATTTCATGCATGGCATGAAAAAAGTACAGGTTACAAAATATTTAGGCTTTACCTTTACAAAAATTATTTTAAAAAACTTGATGGTATAATTGCTGTATCAAAAGCAGCAATGCATACCATGGCAAAATACTTTCCTGGTGAATATAGAATTATTCCAAACGGTATAGATATTGAACTATACTCTCCTAAAAAATCAACTATTAACTCTCCTCAAGGTTTTCCCAAAATTCTTTTCGTAGGAAGATTGGAACCAAGGAAAGGGCTTAAATATCTTTTAGAAGCAATGCCAATTATTACTTCTGAATTTCAAAATGCCCGTTTGGTAATAATAGGAAAAGGTCCCCTTGAAAAGGTATATAAAAAAATGGTAAAGGACGAATTAAAGAAAAATATCATATTCAAAGGGGAAGTAACAGAAAAGGAAAAAATAGAGTATTACAGATGGTGTGATGTATTTTGTGCTCCATCTATAGGACACGAAAGTTTTGGAATAACCTTGCTTGAAGCCATGGCAACTGCTAAACCTGTGGTATGTTCCAGAATCCCAGGCTACTCAGAAGTAGTAGAAGAAGAAAAAGATGCATTATTGGCAGAACCTAAGAATCCACAAAGTATTGCGAAAAACATAATACTTCTTGCGAAAAATCAAGATTTGCGTAAAAAACTTGCAATGAATGGAAGAGAAAAAGCAAAAAAATACTCTTGGAAAAAAATAGCAGAAAAAATAGAAAATTATTACCTTGAAAAGTTACATCAAAAATTGTCCCGTAGTTCTTGAATTTCACAACGTAACAGATAAAAAAGTATTTGGCATTACAAATATTAAAAAGAAAAAATTTTTGGAAATATTGAAATTATTGAAAGATAACTTTAACATTTTAGAACCACACGAAATAACTGCTAAAAAAAGTGGGATAATAATTTCATTTGACGATGGTTTTAAAGAAATATATACAGAAGTTTTTCCACTATTCAAAGAAATAAATATAAAAGCCATAGTTTCTATAATAACAGGATACATTGGCAAAAAAAATGCATGGGACCTTTTTGGTGGAAATTTGCAACATATGGAAGAGAAAGAATTATGCGAACTTGATAAACACAAATGGTTAATTGTATCGCATGGCATGTACCATAAAGATTTAACTCGTTTAGATGATAAATCACTTGAATTTGAATTAAAAAAATCAAAAGATGTTTTAGAACATCTCCTACATCATAAAGTAGAAGGAATTGCTTATCCTTTTGGAAGATTTAATAAAAGAGTGGTATATATGGCTAAAAAAGTAGGATATAAGTTTGGACTTGCAGCAGCTTCTAAAATCCAAGATGGAATTCCTGAAGAAATGAAAATTTACAGAATCCCTATTTATAGTATTGATCCACTTTTTATTATAAAAAGAAAAATAGAAGAAGGAATATGGAAAAAAATTGACCACCTGAAAAATGTTCTGATGAATAAAATTGCTCTCTTTACGATATTCTTTAAAATGAGGAAAGGCCTATAATGTCTTTCTTTATAAGAGATGTAATTATTTTTAATATTTGCTGTTTATTTTTCTCATTTTCTATAATCTCATAAAGAGCTTTTTTACCATCTATTTTTGCCACTACATGCCATTCTTCGGATGTAAGTTCTACATATTCTTTATCTTCTGGTAAGTCCTTAAGAAAAGGTATTTGATTTAAACTCTTAATGTACTTTTTTATCTCCTTTTCCTCATCTATTTCCCTGGTAACATCGAGAAGTATCTCCTTCAATGAAACTCCAATACCTTTTTCTACTTCTGTTTCCTGTTCGGTATCTAAAATAAACCTTCCCTCTTTCCAACTCAATATCTGTTTTAAAGCTTCTCTTCCTTTAAGTGAGTCAATTCTAACCATTTCAAGAATGCCATCCTTTATAAATATTATTCCTTCTCTTCCTTCTGCAAATATTCTTAATAAACCTTTACCTGGACCATTCATTATCATTTCAAGAATCTCTATCACTGAATAATCTTTTAATGAACCATCCAATCTCATTCTTTATACTGTCCCATTTTACAGAACTTTTCTATTCTCTCCTTAATCAAACTTTCTGCAGGTTTTTGACAAAGAATGGAGAGGGATTCCAGTATTTTTTCTTTGATCCTCTCTGCTGTTTCCTTTACGTTTCTATGAGCTCCTCCTAAGGGTTCTTTAATCACTTCATCTATTATCCCCAGTTCTAACAAATCCTTACTTGTAAGTTTAAGAGCTTCTGCTGCTTGAGGAGCCTTAGAACTATCTCTCCATAAAATAGAAGCACAACCTTCAGGAGATATAACTGAATATATTGCGTATTCTAACATATATACTCTATCTCCTACTGCGATTGCAAGGGCTCCTCCACTACCTCCTTCTCCAGTCACAAATACGAGTATTGGCACCTCCAATACTGCCATTTCCATTATATTTCTTGCTATTGCCTCTGACTGTCCTCTTTCCTCTGCTCCTACTCCTGGATAGGCACCTGGAGTATCAACAAAACTAATCACAGGAAGTCCAAGTTTTTCTCCTAATTTCATAACCCTTAAAGCCTTTCTATAACCTTCTGGATGAGGCATTCCGAAATTCCTTCTCAATTTTTCCTTTGTATCCCTTCCCTTTTGATGCCCTACAATAACTACACTATAATCTTCTATTTTTCCTATCCCTGCAACAATAGCAGGATCATCCCCATATCTCCTATCTCCGTGAAGCTCAATAAAATCATCGAATATCAAAGGAATATAGTCAAGAGTGTATGGCCTTTGAGGATGTCTTGCCAATTGCACTATTTGCCATCTTGAAAGTTTTGAAAATATTTTCTTTTTAAGCTTATCCAGTTGTTGTTCAAGTTTTACTATCTCTTCATCCACTCCTTCAAAGCTTCTTAACTCTTCTATTCTTTTTTCAAGCTCTACAATAGGTTTTTCAAAATCAAGCCAACTTAGAGGCATGGTTTAGAAAATAATTATATCAATTCTGTGAACTCCTTGAGGAATGTATCTGTACTGAGAGAATGAGTAATCTACCGCAATCCAATCACCTTTTATCCCTATCCCAGAGGAACAATATATATTATCTGAAAATTTAACTCCAGCTCTAAAAGAAAGAATCTTATAAGTAACTTCAACCCCAGTTCCTATTTTAATGGAAGCTGAATTTAATCTATCTTTCAAAAATACACCTGGTGAATAAAATCTATAATCCAGAGAAACTGCGGTATTGATCTGTAATCCATCAAAATCCATGGGTAAAAATACACCTATCTTTCCAACAGCAGGGAGATTAAAAAGATCGTTTCCCAACATTAAAGATCCTCCAAAATCAATAATACTGAAACCAGCATACAACTTTTCAAAAACCTGGAAAGCAACCCCAATATCCACACCAATCCCCTTAGTTTCATACTTCCATAACTTTTCAAAGTAATATTTAAAAGTAATCCCAGCAGAAGCCTGTGGAGATAACCTTCCAGCCATAGTAATACCTGCAGTAATATCATGAAAGGAATAATATCCTACAGGAACCTCAGTAACCGTTTCATCTCGCAATTCTATTTGACCGCCTGTAAAATGTATCAAACTCAATCCTGTGTTAATACGAGAAGAAAGCCTCCTCACATATAATACACCTTGTTTGACAGTGTTAGCAAAATAGAAATAATTAAACAACTGTATCTGATTAGTAGAAACATACATAGCCACTAACCCAGGATTCCAGTATATTCCAGAAGGAGATTCAGAATAACTTACACCAGTCCCACCCATTGCACATTCTCTTGCCCCCACTTCTATTTTAGCAGAATGAAACCCTTCGTAAGCAAATATAATCAACGATATAAACAACATACTCACATTTCAATAATTTCAACATTAGCTCGTGGTACCATTATTCTTTTTTTCTCTTCCTCAAGTTCTACTTCAAGAATCCTAACTTTTGATTCTGTCTCAATCTCTGTCAACTCCACTGGTAGCTTTGTAACCCTTCCTATCTTCCCGAAATAAGGTTCCCTTATGATTCTCACCATCATACCTATTTTCAATCCTTCTTCCAAAGACATCTTTGTAGATACTTTTGTAGGTTTTTCTCTGGATACTATTATCTCAGGTCTTATCACACCAGCCCTTATTTGGGTTGCACCACTAAAAGAAGCAAGTTCTCCATCGAGCTTTTTAAGAAGATTGAAGGTTCGCTCCGCCATCCTCATTCTTCCAAAACCTTCCGTAACTATTACAGTAATATTTATAGGTTCGGATCCAGTAATTGCAACTCCTATATCTTTTCCAAGTATTTCTTTTATAGAATGATCCTCAATGCCCCCAGCCACAACTCCCTTCACACCTATAGAAAGTGCTTTCTTAATAGCTTGAGTAGTTACAAGGGACCCCCCCACTATTAAACATCCTTTCATATCAGGAGTTATGTGATTTTCTGTAAGAACTTCGTCAGGTGAAGAAACAACTACTTTTATATATCCCCTTCTTTCACCTCCAAATCCAAAAATCCCTTGTATAAGGCTTGCCCATGTCTCTACTATTACACCTTCTTCTGGAAGTACTGTTTTAATCGTTCCATCAATATATGCTTTTATTTCAATAGGCTGTGGGTATTCTCTCAATATAACTTGACCCGTAATCGAAGAAATACTCTCAATAGTTCCATCTATTGGAGATTCCACTGTGGTTTTAAACAACCCAAACAACCCCTTTGACTGAGCAATTATTTCTCCTTTTTTAACCTCATCCCCTTCTTTTTTCAACATATAGTTTTTTATATCTTCAGGAGGAATACTTAAAATACCTGCAATATTTAAAGTCGTTACATTGCCTGGAAGTTCTGTTCTTGCTACTACATCATCTCCAGAAACCTTTTGTCCTTTTTCCACTATTACTTTTCCCTTAATAGGAAGCTTACGCTCTTTCTCCAGGAGAGTACTTTCAGTAACTTTTAATCCAGGAGTATAAGCATGCGCCATATTTTCCTCCTTACTTAAGCACAACTATTTTAAAGTTTTTATCAATAACCTTATTCCCTTGTGTAGAAAGTAAATTTAACTTTACAAAATAAACTCCTTTCGCTAATCTCTTTTTTATTTTGAGAATGTGAGCCCCTGTAGGTAATTCATAAAAATCACCGTATACTATTCTGCCATCGGCTGAGTAAACTTTAAATTCTACTTTCATAGGTCTATCCACTACAATACTGAAACTATTGTTAAACATCTTTTCTATCTTTATTCCCTCCAAGCAAACATCCTCTACAGAAGAAATCTCAAAAGACGTCTGAAGGAAGTATATTCCATCCGTAGAGTTGGAAAGTGCTATGGCGTTACTTCCTATAGGTATAGCATCCTCTGAATAAGAAAATCCTACAAATTTAGTAATATAGGAAGGTGAAGTTGGAGAAGAAACATTGTAAAGTAGCAATCCACCAGCCTTAGAGGACAACAGTAAATAATTCTTAGAAGTAACAAAAATTCGCGAAGCACTTCCTTCTTCTAATTCTATCTGCTTAACTAAACTACCAGAACTTTTATCTACTACTCCCAAACCTTCATTTCCCATAGCCACATATATTACATTCTTCCATGGCACAGCATGGAGTATTGCATATTCATTTATAGAAAAGGTATTTTTTAACTGAGGACTAAGAGGATTGGAAATATCCACTACACCAATTCCTTCTCTCTTAAGAGCCACATATAGATTATCTTCTTCTTTCTCCACGCTATATATCTGTGTAAGTTCAAGAAAAGATACTTCTTGAGGATTACTTATATCAGAAATATCATATACTACAATTCCTGTAGACTGCTCTGCAGATACCAAATACTTATCTCCTGTGATTACCAAACCAATAGGTTTACCATGGGTATTCCATTCTTTTACTTTGATAAATTTTTCATCCTTTATCTGGAATGCCCCTAATTTTTTATTACTATTTCCTACAAACAAATATCCATTGAAATACACAATCGCAGGAGAACATGAATATTCATAAAAACCTTTTTTATTAGGATGTTTAGCATCTGCGATGTCAAATAAGTAAAGTCCATAAGAGGAAACTCCTATTAAATAATTCCCTATTTTTATACTCCTTATAAATTTATTCCAATTCAGATGGGACACAATGGTGAATTTTCCCTTTTCAGGAACATCTTTTACCTCTACCTTCTTAAATATTGCATCTGCAGCCAAAAGAGAACTCCTATTATAGGATTGTAACATGAACCTTCCCTCTTTATTAGTAATGGATATTTTCCACCAACCTTTTTTTTCAGCTGGAGAATCAAAAGTAGCGACTTCTGTGATATTTTCAGGCTTCTCTGCTTCTACAAATTTAAGTTTTAAATGGGTTACCTGTGTTCCAGTGTAATTCCAGGAAATAGGATATTCTACTCCAGGTATGAAAGGTCCCTTAGGAAAATCTTCTATAAAAATATTATCTTCCACTGAATCCCCTGGAATCACGGGATACACTGCACTTGAAGAGGTACCTCCTTGATGAGAAGTATGAAGTGCCCACTGTTCTTCTATGGAATTCCAGGTATTATGCACTATTACAAGCGAATCCCAATCATCATCTACTAAATAACCTACAGCACATACTGAATGTCCAGGTTGATTATACCAGTAATTTAGTACTGCCCAGTGCGTAGGTCTTTGACTATCTATTTCTTCCACTATTACATCCCAATACCAATTTTGAGATGCGCCAGCAGGAGGGTATGAAGGACATATAAATCCAGAATAATTATTTTCCTGTGCTACCCTGCATTGTCCAAGAGCAATATAAGAAGAAGAAGTAGCTCCTGTTAATGTATCAGTATGCATAGCAATTGCAAGCTCTCTTTGAACATTTGGAACATTTTCATCGTAGTCACCTTGTACATTATCATGCCTATCAAAATAAAAATCTACAAGCCTTCCAAACCCACGCGGATCCCAATACCACATTATCATAGCACTTGCAGTAGGAGAACATCCATAACTCCAGAAGCAAAAAGGAACACTATCTACATACCCACTATCTCGCGCAACAAAAGTTACTTCATCAATTAAACTCCATCCAGGATGAACAGGAAATTCTACATTTACTTGAGAAAAGTTAAATAACTTATTGATTCCTTCCTGAGAAAGTATATCCATAGTGTAAGCATTTACATACCAAACTCTATTAAAATCATCTCTAAATCTAAGCCAATGGTCTATATGTCCCATATATACATATTTTTCAAAATAAACATCACCACCAACAATACGCTTTAATCTTTTTTCAGCCTCATCAAAATTTACAATCCCTGGAGGAAGCGCAGGAGACACTTCTAAAATAGGTTGATTATATTCTTGGGCACTAACAACTACTGTTAAAAACCGATTATTTCCCCAATCTTCATGATTATCTATGTATTGTTCTATCGGTTCTTCCCCAAATACAAATAAATATGCGGATGATGCATCATGTAAATCATAAGCTTTTATTACTCGTTGTAGTGGTGCTTCTATTCCCATTTGATGTGCCTTTTTAAAAGCCACTTTATAAGCAACATTATAATCAACCATTCCTAATAAAATTAACCATATCATTTTACCTCCTTTTTAACGAGGTTTTTAATAAAGATATAGATTTTTCGAATTTTGTCAAATTTATTTAACCTCTTTTTCAGAAAAAACCTCTCCTGTAAACACATAAATCTCAGTAGATGGATCTTTCCAACAATCTAAGGAAAGCCCTGCTTTTAAACATGTATGTGCTAAAAAGGTTTCTCTATCCCAACCCTCTTCTATAGGCACCTGAGGAAGAAGTACTCCTTGATAAAATCCTCTCCTTATAAGCACCCCATGCTTTCCCACCACCACTTCCTTGGGGTCTTTTATTCTTCTCAATGGAGAAAGTACGGTAATTTCTATTTCTATTTTAGAAAATTCCTCCTTTTTTAATGGAGGAAACCTGGGGTCTTCAAATGCAGCAGCATAGGCAACTTCTGCAACAGTTAAATAAAGAGGCTTTATCCCTTCAATATATCCTATACAACCTCTCAATCTGCCATGTTCTTTCAAAGTTACAAATGCCCCCTGAAACTTTCTCAACCTCTCATTTTGCGGTTCTACAGGCACATACCTTTTCCCCTGTAATCCTTCTTCTATGGATTTCCTTGCTATTTTTATAAGTTCCCTTTTTTCCTCAATGGAGAGTTTTCCTTCCTCTTTCTTTCTTTCTACAAATACAAAAGACACATACCCTACTACATAACCGCCTCTTTTCCCCATTACATCATTAGAGTTTGTATATCTTAAAAATACTGGAACCACATTATACAATCTCTTTAAAGCATAAAGTAAAGCCACAACTCCTCCACCCCCACAAGCCATCGTAGACTCAACTTCCATTGCTTTATAAAGTCCTTGTGGATTTACATTCTTTACATATTCTATAAATCTTCTATCTTGCGCTACACAATCTTCATAAGAATACCCATGATAAAGGTCTGTTGAAACTATAACTGCAACATCTTTATGGGTCTTTAAAATTTCGAATAAAGCATCACCAAATTTTTGTAGTTTCTCATACTCCCATGTCCTTACTACTACAGGTACTATCCTTACTTTATTTGCAAACCTTTCCTGAAGAAAAGGAATTTGTACTTCTATAGAATGTTCTTCATTATGTGCCAATTCATCCTTAGTTACCACTCCTTTTGAATTTTTTACTAATTCTTCCACAATTCCATCATCTATTTTTATCTCTCCCAACGGAGTCTTCCACTTTCCTGTAGGATACACAAATATTCCCTCTTTATAAGGGCCATGTTTTGGACCAATTATAATTACAGTTTTTATATCATCGGAAAGGTTTTTGTAAGTAAATCCTGCAATTTGACCTGAATAGATATATCCTGCATGAGGAGCTATTCCTCCCAAAACTTTTTCCCCTGGGGAGATAATTTTTTCTGCTTTTGAAAGAAAATTATCTACCATATTTTTCAACTCTTCCTTAGCAGCAGGATAGAAATATCCTGCTACAGCAGACTCTCTAATCATACTTCCTCCTTTTGAAGAGCAAAAAATACACAACAAAAGCAGGTAAAGTATTAGAAATACATATTTCCTCATATTACTCTCCTATTAACTTATCCAAATGTTTTTTAGCTTCCTCAAAATCTGGTTTTATTTCAAGAGCTCTTCTAAATTCCTTCTTAGCTTCATCAAGTCTGTTCAGTGCTTCAAAACATATCCCCAAATGATAGTGTACTATAGGATTTTCTTCATCCTCCTTAAGCCCTTTTTGTAAAATCTCAATTGCCTTGGAATACTTATGGTTCATAATGTAAAATTGAGCTTCCTCAACAATTTCTTTTATATTTTTTATTTCTTTATTATCTTTTTTCATATTTTCCTTAATTTCTCAATATCCTCATTTCTACCTATTACCACCAATACATCTCCTTCGCGCAGTTCGTTCTCTCCTCCTGGAGCAATATCAATTTCTGCTTCAATGTCTGCAACACCATCTTTTTTTAATACAGGCCTTGCCCTTTTTATGGCAATAATATGAACATTATACTTTCTTCTTATATCCAGTTCTCCTAAGGTCTTATTTATAAAGGACTGTGGAACAGCAACCTCAGCTACACTGTAGTCTTGAGAAAGATCAATCATATCGAAAATGTTAGGAGCCACGATATTTTGCACAAACTTCAACGCCATGTCTCTCTCAGGAAACATTATTTTATCAGCCCCTATTTTTCTTACAAGCCTTGCATGCAATTCATCAAGTACTTTGACCATTACTGTTTTTACACCGATCTCTTTTAATAAAAGAGTTATCAAAAGACTCGTAGAAATAGGAGGTCCTACGCTTACAATCACCACATCCACATCTTTTATCCCAGCATCCCGTAAAGCTTTTTCATCAGTGGCATCTAATACAAAAGCATGGGTAGCCATATCACTTACTTCCTTTACTCTTTCTTCATCTGAATCAATCGCTATAACATCAAAACCTCTTTTGGAAAGCTCTTTTACTACAGAGTATCCAAAAGTCCCTATTCCTATTACTGCAAATTTTTTAGGAATATTATCCGACAACTATATCCTCCTCCACAGGATACACTTTTCTCTTTTTTCTTCCCACAAGTGAGAGTACCATACTTAAAACACCTATCTTTCCAAAAAGCATAGTGAAAATGATAACCAGTTTACTCTGCCAAGAGAGAAAGTAAGAATAGGAAACCGATACTCCTCTAACCATAGAAAGCCCAACTGTACCAAATGCAGAAAATACTTCAAATAATATATTTTTAACATACATTCCATTTTCAAATAATATCACTAAAATCAAAGATGTCAAGATTAAAAAAATGGACAAAATAAAAATAGAAATTGCTCTCTCTGTATGTTCCCTTTTTACGGTTCTTCCAAAAATTACTATTTTATCCTCTCTCCTAATGATCCTTAAAGTTTCATAGAATACCACTGCAGCGGTGGTAGTTTTTATTCCTCCCCCGGTTCCACCGGGTGATGCTCCTATAAACATTAAAATTATTATCACAATTATACTTAACAACCCCATATCTGCAATATTTATCAAATTAAATCCTGCAGTCCTCGGGGTTACTGCATGAAAATAGGCAATGATTAACTTAGAAAGCAAAGGATATCCTTTCAAAGTATTATTATATTCCGCCACAAATATAACTAATGTTCCCATTATAATAAGAAAAAAAGTAATTGTAAGAACAAGTTTGGTGTGTATGGAAAGTCTAAAAATCTGCTTTTTGATAAATCTTCTATATAATTCTGTAATAACAATAAATCCAAGTCCCCCCATAATAAAAAGGATAGATATTACCATAGGAACAAATACATCCTTTGAAAATACTGCAAGATTTGTAGAAAAAGTTGAAAATCCTGCATTACAAAAAGCAGAAACTGAGTGAAAAAGTGCTTGAAAAAAAGATTCCCCTATCCCCATATGCTTTATAAACAAAAAATAAATAGAAAGTAATAAAAAACCAATACCTTCAAGAACTAAAGTAACCTTTAATACATTCAATGCAAATCTGGAAAGGTTCTCATAAGAAAGGTAGTTCATTGACTCTTTAACAAGCATTCTCTGTGTTAGGGATAATCCTCTGCCAAGAAGTAAAAATAAAATTGTAGAAAAAGTCATGTACCCTATTCCACCTGTTTGTATTAGAAAAAGAATAACAAATTTTCCAAAAAGAGTAAAGTCCAGAGCAGTATTTTTAACGATAAGCCCTGTAACACATGTAGCAGAAGTAGCAGTATACAATGCATCTATAAAAGAAATAGGGGTACGGGTAGACACTGGTAAAAGCAATAAAAAAGTTCCTAATGCTATTATAATAGCATATCCTGTAAATATAAGTTGATATGGGCTTCTTGGTGACTTAACCCATTCTTTCATAAAAAAAATTTTTTAATATGTTCTATTATACTCTCTTTATCTTTTATATACATAATAGTGAACCTTACCTTACGAGAAAGATATTTTATAAAAGGGATTAAAGGAAGTCTTGTAGTAGCAATAATTTTCTGTTTTGGTATGGTAAAAAGACTCTCCACACGTTGAACAAATTTCTCGCTAAACACTTCCATTTTTCCTATCTCATCTATAAAAAGTATTTTTTCTGTTGGAATCAATATCTCTGAAACCACATCATCAAGTACTGAAATATCCACCCCATACTTGGAAACTCTGTATTTTGAATCTATATCCACATGAGCAAGAATTCTTTTCTCTCCAGTACTTGTAATTATCTCAAATCCAACTCTCTTACCATGTATTCGTATTTCCTGAGTATAAAAGCCTTGCCATTCCTTTATATCATCTATTAAAGACTTTATAAAAGTCGTTTTCCCTGAAGCAGGCCTTCCACTTATTACCAGTTTATTCATAAAAGCCATTGTTCTATAACCTCTTTTTTAAAAGGTTTTACCCTCTCTTTGCGCTCTTCTCCATTTTTAACAATAAAATTAACTTCTTTATCAGGATCTTTAGTACAGTATGAAGCTACTATTTTTAAAGCATCTTTTAATCTATCTTCTTTTCCTTCAAAAATAGCAGTAGGCCCCTTTATTAAAGGAACTATCAATACTTCTTCTTTCACAAGTTTTTTCAATACTTCACTTTCTTGATGATTCCTCGCCACTATAAGTCTATCTTTTTCTGAAATTATAAAATGTCTTCCTGTTTTTAAAATCTCAATGTCTCTTTCTGTAAATTCTTTATTTATACTTATTAATTTTTTAAGTCTCTTTGAAAATCCAGGATCTGTTAACAAACATCCCCCTGCAGGCGAAGAATAATCAGTTATATTCCATTTTTTAGCCAGTTCAAACTGAACTTTTCTTCCCCTTCCTTTTATTGCAAAAAACTTTTCTCTACATAAAAAACCCTTTTTTTCTACCACCGTAGGAGGCAGAAGTTTACCAGAAAGAGGCCTTACAACATAACCTTCTACATCAGCTTCTTTTTCTATAAGTTCCATTATCCTTTTTCTTTGACTCATTGGTCTTTGTCCTATCACCTCTCCAGTAACAATGCATGTTGCATTGTATTTAAGCATAAAAGCCTTTGCTATTTTTAGCATTAAAATCTTACAATCTATGCATGGATTCATATTTTTCCCATATCCATATCGTGGTTCTATAAGTATTTTTTTATACTCTTCAAAGGGAATCTTCTCTCTAAAAAAAGTAACATTCCATTCTTTTAAATATCTTATTCCTGGAACTTCTTGCTTAGCTTCAAAGGAAGTATCCAAATGCAAGGCTAAAACATCAAATTCCATTTCCTTCATAATCTTTACAGCAAGTAAACTATCCAAACCTCCTGAAAAAAGAACTACACATTTCTTCACACAATAATGATATCCTCTTTGCTCATCTTGTCAAATGGAAAATTATTAATTTTTTCAACCTTTACTACCGCACAGAGAATCATTGTCACAGAAATAAAATTTCCAGAAATGTCTATCATACCGTATTCCCCTTAATTAAGTTACAAAACATCGTAACTTAACTACGAAGAATTTCTGATTATTTAAACTTGACTTTGCATTTATCATATTTATAATCATCTATATGAAGTTAGAAAATTTTTTAGAGCATTTAAAAATTGAAGAGGGGATGTTTTTAAGAAACTGTGTTATATATCCTTTAACCGATGGAGGAAAAATTGATTTCTCAATAAAAACTCTGGATGAAGGTTTTAAAGATAACACCGTATTGGTAAGAGAGCTTCCATCTTCCAAAATTGGAGAAATTGAAATAATAAATCGAAGTCCTGATAAATTGTTTTTATTAGACGGAGAAGAAATCATAGGTGCTTTACAAAATAGAATCACCAACACTGCTGCACTTATTGCAGAAAATACATCTGTAAAAATGCCTGTTACCTGTGTAGAAGAAGGAAGATGGGAGGGTAACAAAGAGTTTAAAAAAAGTCTTCTTTCTTCCCATCCCAGATTAAGGGCTATTCTCTGCAAGGGAGTAACAGAATCTTTAAAGAAAACGAAAAGTTTCAAGGGACCTCAACAAGAAGTATGGGAAGAGGTAACAAGAAAAATTACATCTTTTAAAGTAAAATCCACAACCTCCAGTTTACACGATGTATATGAAACTTTAAAGGAAGATGTAGAAAGATATCTTGAGGAAGTAGAGGGATTAAAAGGTTACAATGGCTTTGTTGCCTATGTGGGAAATAAATTTCTTGGATTTGAATACTTCTATGATAAAAAATTTTTTGAAAAATTTATTCATAAACTCTTAAGAGGCTATGCACTTGATGCACTTGAAATTCAAAAACCAACCTCTTTTGAACCAATTTATAAAATAAGAAAATTTCTTGAGGAACTTTATCCTATACAACTTGAAAAATATCCATCTGTTGCTCTTGGAGAGGAATACAGATTCGTTACAAAAAAATATACAGGAAGAATATCTTTATTTGAAGGAAAGCCTTTACAAGCCTCTGTGTTTTCTACCTCTTGATAAGAGAGAGATTAGGTAAATATAGAATAATTCAGTGGCTTGGAGGAGGCCAGTTTGGCGATGTGTACCTTGTAGAAGATACGATTCTTGAAAAACAATTTGCCTTAAAAGTTTCAAGAATGAGACTTTCAGACATAGAAATGCTAAAGGAAGAAGCCAAACTTTTATGCTCTTTATTACACCCTAACATAGTACGTTTTTATAACATAGACCAAATTGAAGGAAAGTTTGTAATGGTTTTAGAATACATAAAGGGAAATTCTCTGCGTCAGGTAATGGAAAAGGAAAGGATACCTTATGAAAAAGCAGTATGGTATACCCGGTCAATTCTTTCTGCACTTTCCTATGCTCATAAAAAGGGAATAATTCACAGAGATTTAAAACCCGAAAATGTACTTGTGTCAAAAGATGATACTATTAAAGTCACAGACTTTGGGCTTGGAAAGTTTATAAAGAAAGGAAGTATTTCAGCCTCAGTTGCAGGAACTCCTATTTACATGGCTCCAGAAGCATGGGAGGGAAAATTCATGTTTCAATCTGACATATTTAGTGTTGGATGTATCTTCTATGAAATGCTTACAGGAAAGCCTCCCTTTCTTGGAGACAGTCTTGAGGAAATAAGAAAAAAAATATTCCAGGGGAAACCTACTCCTCCAAGAGTTTTTTCTTCTGTAATTCCCGAAAAAATAGAAAAAGTAATTCTTGATTCCTTAAAAACCGATCCTTATGAAAGGATATCCTCTGCAGAGGAGTTTCTTGAAAAACTTGAAATAAAAGGAATTAAATTCGTTCCTGTATTAGCCTCTGAACAAACAAAAGAGAAAGAATCCTTATCACTTACTGCTCAACAAAAAGAAATAGTGGAATCTAAAGAAAAAAGAATCTTAGTTACAGGAAGTGCTGGGACAGGTAAAACCACTACTCTTATATATAGAGCATATCATTTAATACAAGATAGAGGAATACCTCCTAATAAACTTTTAATCCTTGCATTTACCCGAAAAGCAGTTGAAGATATAAGGGAAAAACTTGAAATCCTTTTAGGGAGAAATATAAGAGACGCATGGATAGAAACTTTTCATAGCTTTGGATGGAAATTTCTAAAAAGAGAAGGAAGCCTTGTAGATCTTCCTGAAGAATTTGAAGTGATTGCTCCTGAACATCATCCTCTTACATTTTTGAAAAAAAAATACGGAAGTAATAGAACCAATTACCTTTTAGAGGAAGTAAGCATTTTAAAATCAAAACTCATTTCAGCAGAAGTGTATGAAAAAATTGCCCGTAAACCTTTTGAAAAAGAGGTAGCAAGATTTTACAAAGATTATACAACATTTTTGAAACAGAACAATTTACTTGATTATGATGACCTTTTGTATTACACATGTATTATTTTATCAAGATATTTTGATAAAAGAAAAGAATGGCAAGAAAAATTTCCAGAGATCCTTGTAGACGAACTCCAAGATCTAAATAGGACTCAATACTATCTTTTAAAATTACTCTCCGGACCCTTTACAGGACTTTTCTTAACAGGAGATATAATGCAGAGTATCTATGGGTGGAGAGGAGCCAATCCATTGTTTGTAAAAAAAGCAGAAAAAGATTTTTCAGGGATAAAAAAATATATACTTACTACAAGCTTTAGACTTTCTCAAGAAGTAATTAAACTTTCTCTTAATCTTTTTAGGGAATCTGTAGATTTTGAAGAACTTCCTACCATTTCATATAAAAAAGAAAAAGCAAAAATAGAATTTTACAAAGCAAAAACTGTAGAAGATGAAGCTTCATTTGTTATAGAAAATATAAAAAGACTAAAAAAAGAAAAAAATTTAAGATATGCAGATTTTGCAGTGATTTATCGAATAAAATCATATTCAAGAACGTTTGAAGAAAAACTTCATAGAGCAAATATTCCTTACAGTGTAATTGGAAGCACAGGGTTTTATGAACAGGAAGAAATAGTAAAAATTGTTGAATTTTTAAGAGCATTACTTTATAAAAAGAAAGAAGAAATCCCTGAATTAGCCTCATGGATATTGGGAGCAAAAAAAAGAAACATATTTTTAAAAAATGGAAAACTTTTAATAAATAGAGAAAAAATTAAAGGAATTAAAAAAACAGAGAAATTCCTAAAGTTAATTGAAGAACTTGAAAAAAATATTCAAGTATTTTCTCCTGTAGAAATTATAGAAAAGTTATTAAAAGAATCAGGATTTTTAAGAAAAATGGAAAAGGATGCTTCGGTTTCAGCAATTATCAACGAACTAATTGAATCTGCAAAAAAATTTAAAAAGGGCGAAATAGAACTTTTTTTAAACCATATAAATCTACTCCAGGATCTTGAACTTGCAGAATGGGGAAAAGATAGTGTAAAATTAATGACGGTACACAATGCAAAAGGACTTGAATTTCCTGTAGTTTTCCTTGTAGGAATGATAGAAAATGTATTTCCTCTTGCAAAAACAGTATCCTCTGTTAAAGAACTTGAAGAAGAAAGAAGATTATGTCATGTAGCGATAACCAGAGCAGAAGATACACTTTTTATCACATATCCTAAGAAGAGATTCGGATATTTTACCAGACCATCAAGATTTTTAGTTGATATGTTGGGGATGTAAAGTAATTAGTGTTTATGATCATTATACTTCCCTTTGAAGGAATTGATGATACCAGTGTAGAAATAGCAGAAAATGTAATTACAGAAGTGTTTAAGATCACTCCTGTAGTATATAAAGAAAAACTGAAAATCCCTAAGAGAGCTTATAATCCTACAAGAAATCAGTATGATGTATCATATTTTCTTTTAAACCTTAACAATTTTTTAAAGGATAAAAATGACAAAATAATAGGAGTCACAAATGTAGACCTTTATATACCTGGATTAAATTTTATATTTGGCGCAGCAAACAAAATAGGAGGTAATGTATGTATAGTGTCTACAACAAGACTAAGAGAAGAGTTTTATAAAAACCCAAGAAATGATTCACTGTTTAAAGAAAGATTAAAAAAAGAAGTTGTTCATGAATTAGGACATTTATACGGCCTTGGTCATTGCAAAAACTCTTATTGTGTAATGCATTTTTCAAACAATATTATAGATACAGATATTAAATCTTATGATTTTTGCAAAAATTGCAAACATAAGTTAAATAAAATCAAACAATAACTTTTATTACCTGAACCTAAGGATAAATCCTGAATCGTTGATGTAAATATAACAAGTATCTTGCGAGGGATACTGAAAAGCTCCTATTCCATAAACTGCATCCACAAAAGGTATGTATTTTCCATATCTTAAAAGAAATCTCCACATTTTTCCTTCCGGAACAATAATAAAGAAAGTTACAGGTTTTTCCCCATTGGGTGTTATCCATCTGCCTCTAAATCTTGTTATTCTATAATAGGAATCTAATCCAAGCCATCTTAAAATGGCACTCCATCTTAATATGCACCCTTCAACCATCCATTGGTCTCCGGTTAAATAAAAATTATACGTTTTATTATGCTTTTCATCATAAAAATATATCTTCATTCTACTTCCTTCTATTTCTGCATAAACCTTTCCAATCCTCTCTTCCCCTACATACCTTGAAAATGTTTGTAAGAAAAAGGAAAAATTAATAAAACCAAAGGAAAAAGCAAAAAGAAAAACTGAAATAAAAGTATACATCAAGCAAGTCTTCACCTTTGTTTTTCTCTTAAAAATTTTAAAAACGACGTATCCTATAAGAAATATTGCGATAAAAAGAAAAAGTACTCCTAAAGCACCTGTTATCAATACCATTTTATTCATAATCTTTTTTTACTATTTTCAAAAACTCTTCAAGCAAATCTCTTTCTTTAACCGTCTTTACTATCTTACCTTTTCTGAAAATTACTCCTTGTCTTTTGCCCCCTGCAATTCCATAATCAGCATCCTTAGCTTCTCCAGGGCCATTCACTACACATCCCATCACAGCTATCTTGAGAGGTTTATCTTTTAAAAATTGCATTCTCTTTTTTACCTCTTTTGCAAGTTTTTCAACATTTATTTCTGCCCTTCCACATACAGGGCACGAAATAATTCTTAATTTATTTTCTTTTAATCCAAGTGCAGATAAAATTTCATAGGCTACTTCTACTTCTTTTATAGGATTTCCAGTGATTGAAATTCTCACAGTATCTCCTATCCCCTCTATAAGCAAAGGAGATAAAGCAACAGCAGAAAGTATTGCTCCCTGAGGGAAAAGACCTGCCTCGGTTAAACCGAGATGTATAGGATAAGGAAATTTTTTTGCAATAAGTCTATTCGCCTCAATTGTAGTTAAAGGATCAGATGTCTTTGCAGAAAGAACAATATTGTAAAACCTGTTTTTCTCAAAAAAAACAACTGCATTTTCCAAAGATTCAACCATCGCTTCAGGAGTAGGATGCTTATATTTTTCAAGTACTTTCTTCTCAAGAGATCCTGAATTAACCCCTATTCTTATAGGTATCTCTCTTGCTTTTGCCTCATCAATTATTTTTTTTATTGCTTTCTTATTATTTATATTACCAGGATTTATTCTTATCTTTTTAGCACCTCTTTTCATTGCTTCAATTGCAAGCTCTGGATTAAAGTGTATATCTGCAATAATAGGAAGAGGTGATCTTTTAACTATCTCTTCAAAATATGGTAAAGTATTTTTATTAGGTACTGCAACTCTCACGAGTTCTGCTCCTGCCTTCTTAAGCTTTTTTATTTGCCTTAAAGTCTTTTCCACATCTTCTGTTCTTGTATTTGTCATGGATTGAATCACTATAGGATTTCCTCCCCCTATCTTTACGCCTCCAATGCTCACAACCTTTGTTTTACTCTTTTTTTCTCTCAATTTCTGCTCCGAGTTTTTTTAACTTTTCGTCCAATTTTTCATATCCCCTATCAAGATGATAAATTCTTGAAACTTCTGTGATTCCCCTTGCAGAAAGTCCTGCAAGTACAAGAGCAGCAGAAGCCCTTAAATCAGAAGCCATCACCTTTGCCCCTGTAAGTTTTGAAACTCCTTTTATAACTGCTGTATTTCCCTCTATTACAATATTTGCTCCCATTCTTTGTAGTTCCATTGCTTGCATAAATCTATTTTCAAATATATTTTCTTTTATCACGCTTGTTCCTTTAGCAAAACATAAAAATGCCATGAATTGAGCTTGCATATCTGTGGGAAATCCAGGATAGGGAGCAGTAGATATCTCAACTCCTTTGGGTCTTCTATCCATTTTTACCCATATACTATTTTTCTCTATTTCCATCTCCACACCTGTCTCTTTTAATTTCTCAATCACAGCTTTCATATCATTCACTGGAGCATTTTCAATCCATCCCTCCCCCTTTGTAATTGCAATAGCAACTGCATAGGTTCCTGCTTCAATTCTATCTTGAATGTTTTTGAAAGTAGCCCCATGTAACTTTTTTACTCCTCTTATCCTTATTGTTTTTGTCCCTTCTCCTTCTATTTTTGCTCCCATCTTTTTAAGCATCTTTGCAACAGCAATAACTTCTGGCTCCATTGCTGCACCATATATTACGGTATTTCCATCGCATAGAACTGATGCCATCATAACATTTATTGTTGCTCCTACACTTGACCCCTTTGGTCCTTCAAGAAACATTTCTGTACCTTTAAGTTTTTTTGCAAAAGCTATAATATAACCTTTTTCTATTCTTATTTCTGCTCCAAGTTTTTCCATTCCTTTTATGTGTAGATCAATAGGTCTTGGGCCTATCGCACATCCTCCAGGTAATGATACTCTACACCTTCTAAATCTTCCCAACAAAGGTCCTAATACATAATAAGATGCTCTCATTTTACTTACAATTTCATAAGGAGCTTCAAGAATCGGCTTTTTAGGAGGAGTGATATAAATAGTTTCTTCTTTTCTTGTCACTTTACAGCCAATATATTCTAAAAGTTCTGTCATTGTTCTTATATCTCTTAGATCAGGAACATTTTTTATTATAACTTCTTCATCTGTAAGAAGAGAAGCAGCCATCATTGGAAGAGCTGCATTTTTTGAACCAGATATTTTTACCTTTCCTGAGAGTCGCTTACCACCTTTTATAACAAGTTTTTCCAAGTGCGCCCGAAAGGATTCGAACCTTTGACCTGCGGATCCGGAATCCGCCGCTCTGTCCACTGAGCTACGGGCGCTTGTAAATATTTTATTTAAAAATCCTTATCTGTCAACATTACCCTTCTTTTCCATTTAAAAGTAATTTCCTACTTCTTTTAAAAATATAACACTAAAACGCGACTTTTACTTTGATTGTATTTGAATCCCAACCTTCTTCTTTTACTCAAGTAACCTCTCCCTATGTAACTTCATGTAAAGGAAATTTTTTACCTATAAACTCTAAATATCTGCTCTATCGGTGTAATATTTTTACAATGTTCACATGGGTCCTTTCTTCTAATTATGAAGATAAAGAAAGGATGTCAACCTTGCTCAAAGGTTGCAGAAAATTTTTTAAGATCCCCCAAGAGTCCTGTTATAAGAGCACAGGGAATAAGCTATCTTAAAAATGATGCTCATTTTGTTCTGCGCATTCTGCTCAACAGCACTTTGCGTAAAATACTACCAGAAATTGATAAAACCTCAGAAATTATCCCTCTCCTTTCTGAAAAATATTCCTACTTTTCTCCTTTTACTATGTATTTAAAACAGATCTTCAATATTAAACTCTCAGAAAGGGAGCAAAAAATTATCAAAAGTCTGAAACCAGAGGATGTTAAGGAGCTGGTGGAAGGAATGGTTTTCAGACTTTTTGATATACTGCTTAAGAAACCTCCTCAAACATCCTCACCATTTTTATTGATGATATTCAGTGGGCAGATGAACCATCTCTTGAAATACTCGCAGACCTTGTCAAAATGATATCATCCTTCAATATTTTCATTCTTGCAACATCAAGAAAGGATTTTAGCCCATCCGTTTTCAAAGATATAGAAAACATAAGAGAAAATACCGGTGAGAAATTTTTCAAAGGATGAAGTAAGCCTTTATCTTAAAAAATCCCTCAATGTTGATTCCACAGATGAACAACTGTTTTCTTTCATCCTTGAAAGAACAGAGGGAAATCCATTCTTTCTCGCAGAACTCACAAGGCTCATGCGTGAAACAGGATATATTGACGTCCATAATTGCAGGGCTTATCTTAAAGAAGCAACAGCAACTATCCCTGACAGGATACACATTGGAAGAAAAGCAGAAAAGGGTGCTTCAAGTTGCAAGTATTGTTGGAATGAGATTTGATAGTCTTATGGTGCAGAGCTACTCGGGGTTGATAATCTCCTTTCAGAGTTTGAATTTCTCCGTTTAAAGGGCTTTGTAGAGAAGATTCGAGGAAATGGGATTATGAGTATGCTTTCAGACATACAGTTTTAAAAGATGTTATTTACAGCACCCTGCTTCTTGAGGAAAGAAAGTTTTATCATAAAAAAGCCGCAGAAATTATTGAGGAGAGCTTCACGGATAACCTTGAGGAACATTATGATACACTTATTTATCATTATAAAGAAGCAGAAATTAGAGATAAATATTTGCATTATGTTTATAGATCAGCACTGTTCAAACAGAAGAAATATCAGTGGAAGGAAGCAGAAAAGATGTATAAAATACTGCTTGAGGAAAACTTTATTTTTCCTGAACTTTATAAGAATCTTGGAGAGTTATATTCAAAACTTGGGGAATATAGAAAGGCAATAGAATACTACGACAGATTTCTTCAACTCCAGGATATAGACGAGAAATCAAGAATAGGAATTAGGATAGAGAAGACAAAAGTGTTATTATTAAATGGAGATCATAAAGAGGTAAAAGAAGAAATGGAGTTAATGGATAAAGAGGAGGAGATAATAAAAGGATATGAAAAGGAATATGTGGAATGGCTGACATTAAAGGGAGAAATTGAAAGGGATATAAACAGTAATTATGACAGAGCCCTTGAATATCACTTTAAAGCCTTAAAGATAAGGAAATCTTCTCTACCTGAAAACCATCCTCATATTGCTTTTTCATATCACAATATTGGTATCATTTACTTTCTTGAAAAACTAATTATTCCCACAGATATTATTGACCAAAAGGAATTTTAAACTATAATACTACATATGGATTTTAAACTTGTTGCACCATTTAAACCAAAAGGAGATCAACCGCAAGCAATTAAAGAACTCGTGGAAGGTATTGAAAAAGGACTTCGCTACCAGACCCTCCTCGGAGTCACGGGATCCGGAAAAACCTTCACAATCGCAAATGTGATAGAAAAAGTCAAAAAACCAACACTTGTAATTGCTCCAAACAAAACCCTTGCTGCACAGCTATACGGAGAGTTCAAACAGTTCTTTCCCCACAATGCAGTTGAATACTTCATATCATATTATGACTATTATCAACCAGAAGCCTATGTCCCTGAATACGATTTATACATTGAAAAGGAGGCAGATATAAATGAGGAAATAGAAAGACTTAGAATAAGGGCAACCTCTGCACTGCTTGAAAGAAGGGATGTGATAATCGTTGCATCTGTATCATGCATATACAACATAGGAGAACCTTCAGAGTTCAAAAAATATGTAATCCCATTAAGAATCGGAAAGGAGATTGAAAGAGATGAACTTATTTCAAAACTCGTGCATATCCAGTATTCAAGAAATGACTATGAACTCAAACATTCATCATTCAGGGTTAAAGGAGATACCATTGAACTCCTGCCAGCTCATGATGATATTGCAATAAGAATAGAGTTCTTTGGAAATACAATTGACAGAATAAAAAGATTTGACCCTGTAACTGGAAAGGAAATTGATAACCCGGAT
>CAYQJV010000019.1:0-28600 GCA_964417925.1 uncultured bacterium
TGTAGCATACTTTCCCTCTGGAGTTGTAGGAGAATACTGTCCTCCTGTCATTCCATAGTTGTAGTTATTTACTATTATTACTGCCATATCTATGTTTCTTCTTGCAGCGTGTATAAAATGGTTCCCTCCTATTGCAAGAATATCTCCATCACCTCCGATTACCATTACCTCCATTTCAGGTCTTGCAAGTTTTATCCCAATAGCTGCAGGTATTGCCCTTCCATGTAACACATGGAATGTATCTGTATCAATGTAACCCGGCATTCTTGATGTGCATCCTATTCCTGATACAAGACAGAACTTTTCTTTTGGAATACCGAGAGAATGTATTACTCTGATTATACTCCCCAAGATGATTCCTATTCCACATCCAGGACACCATACATGGGGAAATCTGTCATCAAGTCTTAGATATCTGTGGATTAATGGCTCCATCATAACATATCCGCTATTTCTTGGGGGGTTATAAACTCCCCATCATTTCTTGTGATCTTTATGATTTTTTTGTCCCTATCCACAGTTTTTTTAACCTCTTCTATAAGTTGGCCTTCATTTATCTCTACCACCGCTATTTCTTTTTTGTTTTTTAACAGTCTTGCGAGGGTAAGTTCTGGGAAAGGCCATACAGTTTTTAATCTTATTACCTGCACTTCTTTTCCCTCTTTTTGTTTTAAAAGCCTTGCTTCAAGACATGCTCTTGCAGCAGATCCAAAACTCACCACTGCAATATCTCCTTCTCCTGTTATCTCAATGTCTTCAAGATATGCTTTGTTATCCTCTATCTTTCTTTTTAACCTTTCATTTTTCCATCTTACCCAGAAAGGATCATCGGTTGTAGGAAACCCATCTTTTCTGTGATGCAAACCTGTAAAGTGAATTTTAAATCCATCTCCTATGCTTGCGTAGGGAGCATTGTATGAGTTATCGTCGTCATAGTGCAGATACTCATCAGGAGATTTCTTAGGTTTTTGTCGTGAATATACTTCAACTCTTTCTGGGAGCTTTACTATTTCCCGCATATGACCTATGAATTCATCCAATAATACAATTGCAGGAATTCTAAGTCTCTCTGCAACTTCAACTGCTTTGATTGTGAGTTCAAAGGCTTCGTATACTGTGGACGGGGCAGTAACAAATATTGGATGGTCTCCATGAGTTCCCCATCTTGCCTGCATAAAATCTCCTTGGGCTCCTTTTGTAGGAAGTCCGGTTGCAGGACCTGCTCTCATTACATTCACCACCACAATGGGTATTTCTGCCATTGCAGCATACCCTATTCCTTCCTGCATTAAAGAAAATCCAGGTCCAGAGGTTGCGGTCATGGATTTTAAACCAGCAGCGGATGCACCTGTTATTGCAACTATGCTTGCTATTTCATCCTCAAACTGAATAAATATTCCACCTCTTTTAGGAAGTTCTTTTGCCATATATTCTGCTATTTCTGTTGAAGGAGTTATGGGATATCCTCCAAAAAACTTAACTCCTGCTCTTAAAGCTCCTTCAGCACATGCTTCATTTCCAGATAAAAGTTCTCTTTTCATTTTTTCTCTATAAATATTGCAAAATCAGGACAATGCCATTCACACATGAAACATGCAATACAGTTTTTATCATCCACCACTTCCACCTTTAAATCTTTACCTATTGCAAGAATCTTTTTAGGGCATAGTGCAACACATATTTTGCATCCTTTACACAGCTCTTTGTAGATATAGATATTTGCCTTTGGTTCTTCAACAATAACTGGATTTAGTTTTTTCTTTATTATCTTCACAGGAGTTTTTTCAAAATTTCTGCAACTTGGGAAGGTTCCTCCGCAACTTCTATTCCATTTTCCTTAAATGCCTTTATTTTTTCCTCTGCTGTGCCTTCAGAACCTGAAATTATTGCTCCTGCATGCCCCATTCTTTTTCCTGGTGGTGCTGTTTTTCCTGCTATAAATCCAACAACGGGTTTTTTAAAATTTTCTTTAATCCACTTTGCAGCAATTTCTTCATCTGAACCGCCTATTTCTCCAATTATTACAACTGCTTCGGTATCGGGGTCCTTACTGAAAAGGAAGAGAATATCCAAAAAGTTTGATCCTACCACAGGATCTCCCCCTATCCCAACACAGGTTGATTGTCCCATTCCATTTTTGGAAATATGGCTCACTATTTCATAGGTAAGGGTTCCTGACCTTGAAACGACGCCAATATTCCCTTGTTTAAATATATGGGCAGGAAGTATACCTACTTTTGCCTTACCAGGAGATATAACTCCAGGACAGTTTGGACCTATAAGTGTTACATTTTTATCTTTTACATAGTCTCTTACCTTTATCATATCAAGCACAGGAATTCCCTCTGTTATAATTACTACAAGTTCAACTCCTGCATCCACAGCTTCAATAATTGCATCATAGGCAAACTTTGCAGGTACAAATATTATTGAAGTATTCGCTCCTGTCTTCCTTACCGCTTCTTCCATTGAATTAAATACAGGAAATCCTTCAATTGTAGTGCCTCCTTTTCCAGGGGTTACCCCTCCAAGTACCTTTGTTCCATACTCTGCCATTTTTTTTGCATGAAAACTTCCATCTCTTCCTGTAATTCCTTGAACAAGGACTCTTGTATTCTCATCAACAAGAATCCCCATAATCCTCCTTTTTTTGGATATTCTTTTGTTGGTGTGTCGTTTTACTAATAATTTCTGTAAAAGACATTTCTATGGTTAAGCTGTAGAAAACTTCTAAAACTTTTTGTTTGTTGTTTAGTTAAAAGTGAAAAATCCGGTTTTAAACCGGGGCTGTTCCATTTCTCACTTATTTCCATTTCCTGCTAACTCTATTGCCTTTTTTGCTCCTTCTGCCATTGTTTCAGCAAAAAACAGTTCTGTATTTTTTAGCATTTCTTTTGCCATTTCTTCATTTGTCCCGGTAAGTCTTACAACAACAGGATGGGAAAGTTTTAATTCATTTTTTGCTTCAAGTAGTCCTTTTGCAATATCATCGCATCGTGTAATTCCACCAAAAATATTTACAAATATTACCTTTACATTTGGATCTCTGGTAACGAGTTCCATTGCATTTTTCATCTTTTCAGGGGATGAACTTCCTCCAACATCAAGAAAGTTCGCAGGTTCTCCACCATAATACTTTATCACATCCATTGTTGCCATTGCAAGGCCTGCTCCATTTACTATACATCCCACATTTCCTGATAGTTTGATATAGGAAAGTCCCTTTTCTTTAGCTTCATGCTCTATTTTTTCATTCTCCTTTAAAATACGGTAATGTTCAAATTCAGGATGCTTTATAAGCCCATTGTCATCAAGAATTATCTTTGCGTCAAGAGCAACAATACTGCCATTCTTTCTTCTCACCAAAGGATTTATTTCAACAAGTTGGCAGTCATTTTCTACAAAAATTTGATACATCTGTTGAATCACAGGAACGAAAGATTTGTAGTTCTGGGGATCGAGAAATTCTGCGAGTTTTCTCAGTTGATAGGGGAGGATACCAAGAAGACTGTTAATGTACACTTTAAGTATTTTTTCAGGAGTTTTTTCGGCTACCTCTTCAATGTCTACTCCACCTTCTGGGGATGCCATAAATACAATGCTTCTTTTAGCTCTGTCTATTGTTACTCCCAAATAGTATTCTTTTTCGATATCTACTGCTTCAGAAACAAGGATTTTCTCAACTTTTTCTCCTTTTATCTCCATTGATAGAATCTCGGCTCCCTTTTTTTCTGCATCTTCTTTTGTATCCGCTTTTTTAATACCACCCGCCTTTCCTCTTCCTCCAACACCTACCTGTGCCTTTATTACACAGGGGACACCAATATCTTCAATTGCATTTTTTATATCCTCTCTTTTTGTTACAAGAACTTCCTTTGGTACAGGAATATTATATTTTTTAAAAAATTCCTTTGCCTGATACTCCAAAAGTTTCATTGGAAATTATACTCCTTCTTTTTTAAAAGTCAAACAATTGAAAAAGGGAGAGGGGTTTACCCTCTCCCCTTAGTTTAATGGATTTTTCTCCCTTGGATTTTTATCCTTCGTTTTCCAAAATGGTGCATAAATATCTTTTGTTTTTCTGCAGGCAGTATCTTCTTGATTTCAAGAATTTCTTTTATCTGTTCCATTCTAATTTGGGTACGCAGATTTCCTATTTCTTTTACCAGTGAATATACCTCTTTTTCATTAGGCTGTTCTTCATCCAATAATTTTTTCAGCTCTAGCTCCTTAAGTTCTATTTTACTTTTGAGTTCTATTATTTTTTTCCGGGTATTGTATCTTATCTCTTTTATTTTTGCTATTTCATCTTCTGTGAGTCTCTGGTGTAGAGGAGGTGAAGATATTGGTTTGTGTTCTTTTACTTCAGTTGTTGTTACTAAAAAACCCGCAAGGAGTAGAGATATGATTCCTTTCATTTCAACCTCCTTTTAAATTTTAGACAGAAAGGGTAGTATAAGGTTTAATAACTTGACTATAAGAAAAGAGATGTTATAATTTTCCTATGAAAAAAGTCTTGGTTTTTCTGCTTGTTCTTTTTCTGATTTATTGTAAATCTAAAAAAGAGCATGTAAAAATACCTTACACAGGGGGTAATGTTATTATTGGTGTAATGGATGAACCCGAGAGATTAAATCCTCTCTATCCATTGGAATTTAGGATAGAAGGATTGGAGGAATTACTTTTTTCTTCTCTTTTTAAGATAGGAAATGATGGGAGGTTAGTACCTCAACTTGCTGAAAAATGGTATTATAGTGAAGACCTTAAGAAGGTTAGGTTCTTTATTAGAAAAGATGCAAAATGGTGGGATGGGGAGCCTGTAACCTCAGATGATATTTTGTATACATACAGACTCGCAATGGATCCTTCTATTCATTCTTCATGGAGATATAGACTTGGAAATGTTAAAGAAATTAAAAAAATAGATGATAAATGTTTTGAGGTGGTATTTAAAAAAACATATCAAAACATGCTCCTTGATATAAATATTCCTCCTTTACCAAAACATATTCTTGAAAATACTTCATTTTCTATTTTTTCTATAAATCCTGTAGGAAATGGTCCATTTAAGATGGTTAAATGGGAAAAAGGCAGGTACATGGAACTCGCTCCTAATGAGCAATATTTTATGACAAAGCCAGGAGTAGATAGACTTTTTATTTTCTTTTATTCCGATTTTAAAAAGGCGGTTAAAGATTTGAAAAAAGGAAGGGTTGACATTCTTTATGACATACCTGCAAGGATTGTGTCAAATGACATAGAGGAAGAGTTTAAAGTTATTTCTTATCCCTCAAACAAAATAATTTTTATAGTCATAAACATGTACTCTCCTTATCTTTCTATTGAAGAGGTAAGAAAAGCAGTGGCTTATGGAATAGATAAGGAAAGATTAAAAAAAGAAATATTTAAAGGTTATGCAGAGGTTTTAAAAGGTTTTATTCCTAAGTATCACTGGGCGTATGATAAGGGTATAGAGGAATACAGTTATTTGCCTCATAAATCACGAGCTTTTTTAAAGTATGTGGGTTTTGATACCACAGTTTTGCTAAAGTTTATTACTCTGGATGATTCTATATACGTGTTGATTACCGATTACATAAAAGAAGATTTAAAAAAAATAGGCATTAAAATTAAACCTATCTATCTTTCTCCATCTTCGTATTATAAGGAATTAAAAAACAGAAATTTTGATATGGCACTTCTCTCATGGAAGGTGAATTTTGCCCTTGAACCCTTAGAACTATGGTATTCATCCCCTGATACTGGAATATTTAATTTTGCGGGATTTAGAGATGGAAAAGCAGATTCACTTTTGCTTACTGCTTTTTCATCTTTCAATTGGCAGAGGACAAAACATATATGGAGAGAGTTCCAAAGGATTCTTATAGAAAAATGTCCTGCAGTATTTCTCTTAAATCCATATCGAGTAATAATAAAAAGAAAGGAACTTCATTCTATAGGAGAGTATATGCTTGCAGATGCCTGGGGATTTTGGTTGGAGAAGAAGATGAAAAGAAGATACGAGGATGTTACACGGGTAGTCTTTTTCCAATCTACTCCTGAAAGTACTGTGACAGAGGTAGTAAAGGAATCTATCGCGGTAAAAAAGAAAGTTTCTGCGTCTCCTGTTTTTGATGAAATCCTTGAAAAGGAAAGAGAAAAAAGAGAAGAAAAGGATACTACAAAGAAAATACTTTCCTTTGTAAGGAAAGAGGTAAAATATACTCCTCCTCAAGTAGTTTACATTGCCAAACCCAAATATCCTGAAATCCTTAGAGAAGTAGGTATAGAAGGAGTAATAATTGTAGAGGTGAAAATTGATGAAAAGGGAGATGTAATCTCTGCAAAGGTAGTTGAGAGTTTTGGAAACAAACTGTGTGAAAGCGAGGCACTGGAGGCAGCAAAAAGATGTAAGTTTAAACCTGCAAAGATGGGAGATAGACCTGTTGTTTCCACGGTTAAGATTCCTTATAGATTTGTTCCCTGATGTTTAAGTGGCTTATAAGAGACTGGTGGTTGAAATTACTTGCTTTTTTGGGGGCCATAACCATATGGGTATTTTCTGCAATAGAAAGAGAAGAGGTTAAAATAATGAAACTTCCCATAGTGATAAAAAACATTCCTCCTGGACTTGCAATTGCAGAAAAGGATGCAGATTCTGTTGAGATTGAGCTTAAAGGTAAGGTGAAGCATTTTATAGGATTTCTTTCTTCTCATCCTAAGATTGTGGTAGACCTTTCTGAGGCTAAAAAAGGGAAAAATACCATTGCTTTAAATCCTACGAGATTTCCTGTTCCATCTATTCTTCAAATAAGAAGGGCTAAACCTTCAGTTATTAATATCACGCTTGAAAAACTTCATCATCAGAAAGCCGGGGTTTCAGTTCCTATTGAAGGATTTCCTAAGAAAGGATATACATTTTCAGGTGTGGAGTACAAAAGATGGGTTGATGTTTATGGACCTCGTAAACTTATAAAAGATTTGAATCAACTTTTTACAGATCCAGTATCTCTTGAGGGAAAGAGTAAATCCTTTACAGTAGAAATTCCTATCAACATTCCTGACACACTTAAAGGATATGTGAAATTAAATCCAGACTCTGTAAGGGTTAGAATTATCATAGAACCTGAATCCACAGTTGTTTTTAGAGGTTTGCCTGTAAACATAAAAAGTCCTTATTCCTCTGCCTATCTTTTAACTAAAAATGCAGATGTGAAGATCACTGGGCCAATAAGTAAGATTAAGAAATTAAGGAAGGATGAGGTGGTGATTACTGTACGGGTGGGAAAGTTAAAAAAAGGACATTATCGATTGCCTGCTGAAATTACCGTTCCCCCTGGATTACAGGTTGTTTCAGAACCTTCGTTATTTGATGTGGTGGTGAGATGATAGTGCTTGGTATAGAAACTTCTTGTGATGAAACTTCAATTGCGGTGCTTTCAGATAATAAGATTCTTGCAAATATTGTTTCTTCCCAATGGATTCACACAAAGTACGGTGGAGTGGTACCGGAAATAGCTTCAAGAGCTCATATGAGACTTTTTTTACCCATTCTTCAACAGGCTCTTGAAATATCCGATATTTCATTGAAAGATATTGACCTTATAGGAGTTACCGTGGGTCCAGGATTAATAGGGGCAATTTTAACCGGAGTGGGATTTGCAAAATCTCTGTCCCTTTTCTTGGATAAACCCTTTGTAGGAGTGCATCACATAGAAGGTCATATATTCTCTCTTTTTCTGTCTTATCCTTCTCTTTCTCCTCCGTTGCTTGTATTAGTAGTTTCAGGAGGGCACACAGAACTTATTTATGTGGAGGACTTTTTATGTTACAAAGAGATAGGGACTACTGTTGATGATGCTTGTGGAGAAGCTTTTGACAAGGTTGCAAGAATTCTTGGTCTTGGATATCCAGGAGGACCTTACATAGAAAAACTTGCAAGAGAAGTAGAGGAAGGAATAAAATTTCCAAGGGTGAAGGTCTCAGGGTATAACTTCAGTTACTCTGGATTGAAAACCGCAGTTAAGTATTTTTATGAGAAAAACAAAAACGAAGATATAAGGAAAATTGCGAAAGGATTTCAGGAAGTAGCATTTGATCTTTTAATTGAAAAAACCGAAAAAGCAGCAGATGATTTAGGTATAAAAAAAATAGGTGTAGTAGGAGGTGTATCGGTGAATAAAAGATTAAGAGAAAGGTTTAAAGAAAAAGAGATTCAGAAAGGATGGGATGTGTACTTTCCGCTTCCTGAGTTATGTACTGACAATGCTGCAATGATAGCCTATGCTGCTCAAAAGAGGTTTGAGAAAAAGGGGCCTTCAAGACTTGATATGAAGGTGTTTGATAGGCTTTCTTTGGAGAGGTTTACATGATACTTTTGATTTTTTCACTTATTGATCTCAACAATGCCTCTTTTTCTGAAATAAAAAGACTCCCTATCTGTGAGAAAAAAGCAGAGAACATCTATCTCTACATAAAAATCCATGGAGAACTCAGTTCAGTATATGATTTATTGAAAATAGAGGGAATTACTATTCAAGACTTTGAGAAGATAAAGGATAGTGTTGTTATAAAGCCCTCCCGCAGAGAAAGAAAAGATATATGGTATATAAGAGAACTTGAGAAAAAAATTGTATCTGAAGAAAGCCCTAGTTATCTTTTTGTGGAGAGGTGGAGAAGCAAAATACTTTTTCCAATGAACATAAACAGAGCAGGGGTGTATGATATAGTATCTTTTGATGGGGTTTCTCTTGTTGATGCATGGTCAATTATAAGGTATGTCAAAGGGCATGAAGGTGTAAGAAGTTTTGGGCAAATGAGAAGAGAGATTGAAGGACTTTCCTACTATGGATACAGAAATTTGAGACCCTTTGTGGTTTTTAAAGACTACAATTATACGGGTTATCATGGTGATGTAAAAGTTCTTCTACGCACAGGAACAGATACCATATTTTCCTACACGAGGGGTATTTCTTATTTTGGGAGAAATTTTGTTTCTGGATATGTTTTTTCATATAATAAATTCAGAGGATTCGCTGGAATGGAAGATAAAGGATTTGTGGAAAAGTTGTATCTTGGAAACTATAGAGTGGTATGGGCAGAAGGTCTTGTTTTGTCAACCGTTCCAGAAATAAAACCTAGGTATTACAGAAAGATTGAGGGTATAACAGGGGATATGCTCTCAGTATCTTCTTATTCTCTACAAGGATTTGGAGGGGTGTTTAGGATTGGGGAAGAACTAAAGTTTTATTCTGTTTTTTCTTCTATTAAAAGAGCAGGAATTTTAAATCCTGATGGAACTGTCAATTCTTACTTTCCTTCCTATGCACCTTCTGAAGATACAGAGGAAAAATTTATAGAGAATCTTTTTGGAACCAGGTTATTCTATACTCCTCACTCCTTAATGCCTTTTGCATTTGGGGTTTCGGGAATTTTCATACATTATGATAGAAATTTAAGACCCGATCCTTCAACAATAGATTTAGAGAATGATGGTTATACCATGGATGATGAAAACTATCTTTATCTTCCTACAGGTAACAATTTGGTGTTCTTGGGATTTGATGCAAGAGGAGTGATAGAGAAACATACAGAATTTTGGTTTGAACAGGCATTTTCAAAAGAGTTTGGGTCGGCGTTTTTAGGGAGATTAAGATATCAAAAGAACGAAGGATATCTGCTTTTGCTTTACAGAGATTATTCTTTGAAATATTCAAATCCATTCATGAGGGGATTTTATGAACAGGGAAGACTTGATGATACTCAGGTGGAGAAGGAATATAGATTAAAAAAAGAAGAATATTCAGAATTAAAATATCTTCCAATGCCAAAAGCAGAGCAAGGATTTTATCTTGAGATGAGGCATCAGTTTTCAAGAAACTTCATTCTTCCTAAGTTTTATGTTGATCTATGGAAGAATAAAGCAGTTGGGAAATTTAATTTTAGAACGCAGGGAGCAGTGGAATACAGGGTGTTTTATCCGTTGAGAATAAGGTTTTATCAAAAAATTCAGAGTAAATGGAAAGAAACAAGAGAAGTTTTTACACGGAGTTTGCTTGATGAGAAGAGTTTAAGATTCCTTCTTTCTCTGGGAGGAGGGAACTTTGTGTGTTCAGAGTACAAAAACACACAGGTAAAAGTAATTCCTGATCCAAGATTTGGAAATGATCAGCTTCTTTCTGCGGATGTTCTTTCTTTATGGTGGGAGTATAAAAGAGAAACCATAAACTGGGAGATAGGAGCATCGGTCTGGAGAAGCAATGGAGGATCAAGTTGGGTTTTTGAAGATAGGGGGATAGATTTTCTTGAATATGATGGTTTTAAATACTACATTGTAGTGGAACAAAGACCAGCAGATTACCTTCTCTTAAGAATAAAATGGAGGTATAGTATTTCTTATAATAAAGAAGTTGTAAAAGAAAGAAAAAATTTGATTGAAATGGAGGTGAATCTAATATGGTAGGTTTAGTTTTGAATGTATTGTTTTGTATAGAGGCTGTACACAATGGTAGAGATGTCGTTAATTTTCTTCCACAGATTTTTCTTGAAGAATACAGGTTAAGAGTAACTCCAGAGTTTGTTATTGACAATCCTGCATTTGGATTTATTGCAAAGGGAGTAGAATTTACGGTCCCTATATGCGTTTTCACTGAAACGAGAAGTAAAAAGGCATATGATTATTATGGGGATTTTGAAGGATGGGTTGAAACTGCTTATAATCAATACACTACCCTTTTCTTTGATGGAGCAATTGCATTCAAATATAAAAATCTCTTTGTAGAAGCAGGTAAAAAAAGTGAAAGAAGTTTTAAATATAGATTTTACAAAGAACGGTATGATGAGTTTCATGTGAAAAAAGAAATAATAGATTTTGAAACTGATGGCGTGATGTCAAAATATATAGTTGGTATGGGAGCAGGATACAAAGGGTTTTCTTTTGGGGTTTCTGTAGATTATATTACCTCTGTGATTGAAAAAAATGGTTCAAAAAAGGAAAATGACGTATCATTTTCTGCAGGCTTACTATATATAAGCCAGCCTAATTTTTTAATAGGTATTTCTTATTCTAATAAAACAAGTAAACTTTCAAGTCTACTTACCCTTTTTCTTACAGTGTTATTCCCTTTTAAAACTCCTGTGATTATTGAGCCTGAATTTAAAATTGATGTGGAACACATTGAACCTGTAAATTTTAAACTTACATCTTCCCACTATCTTACAGATAAGGGCTTTGTTTTTTATGGTACAGATATGTCTTGGTCCTATTTGCTTGAAGGAGTTACAGAAAAAGGAATTTCTGTAGGAGGCGGTCTTCACACCAGAAACTTTATTCATACCATAGGTATTCTTATCACTGCAAGAGAATATTTTTCCGTGAATGCTCCTTTTATAGAGGAGGATGAAATGATAAATGAATTAAATTTTTACATCTGCTACAGGGGGGTGTATGAGTTTTAGTACCACAGAGCCAAAAGATATGTTAAAAGGTAAAGTTGATAAAAGAATAGTTAATTTTCTTGAAAAAAGAGGAATTGAAGATATAAACTGTTTTCTTTTCTCAGATTTTAGGTGTTACCATGATCCATTTTTACTTCCTGAAATGGAAAAAGGGGTTGATAGAATAGTGAAGGCTTTGAAGAATAAAGAAAAAATACTTATATGGGGTCATGATGATTTAGATGGGATAAGTTCTGTAGCATTGTTAAAAGGGGCTTTAATAAATCTTGGAGCAGATGAAGAAAACATCTTTTACTACATTCCTGATAGAAAGGAAGAAAAATACGGACTTTCAAAGAGAGTAATAGAGAATTTTCATAGAAGGGGAGTTACACTGGTTGTAACAGTTGATACAGGTAGTTCCAGTGGAGAGGAAGTATTACACGCTAAAAATATGGGAGTTTCAGTAATTATCACTGATCACCATGAAGTCTTAAAGTTTCCCTCAGGATATGAAGCCTTTATAAATCCCAAAAGAAGAGATTCGGTCTATCCATTCAGAAATCTTGCGGGGGTTGGAGTTACATTTAAACTTGTTACAGCACTTTACAGGAAAATAGCAGAGATTACAGAGGAGGAACTTTTTTCTTTAAAACCAGAGTTTTTTGGTTTTACAGCCCTTGGTACCATTGCAGATAGAGTGCCTTTACTTTCTGAAAACAGGTATTTGGTAAAAGATGCGATGTATGTTTTGAGTGAAGGAGATTATATACCATTTAAAGTATGGAGGAAAAAAGCCGGTTTTTCTTTTCCTTTAACAGTTGCAGAAATATTTCAAAAAGGAATACAGTACTTTTACAGTGCGGGAAAGGATGAAGGAGTTTTACTTCTTTTATCTGATGATGAAAAAAAACTGGAAGAAATTTATGACAAACTTCAGATAAAGATAGGGGAGTGGAATATAAAGAAAGAAGAGATGTGTGGATATGCAGAGGAGTCGGCAGAAGTTTATGGAAATATAGTTGTTACAGTGGACCCAAGGATAGACGTAAAGTTTCTTGGAAGTTGTGCAGGAAGGTTAAGGGATAAATTTTCTTTACCTGCTTTTGCAATTACGGTAAAAAAAGAAAGAAAAGAGTGGGTGGGTGAGGTTAGGGGGCCTGAAGGTACAGATGTACTTTCTCTACTGGATAGGCTTGGATATCTGTTTAAGGATTATGGAGGACATAGACTTGCATGTGGGTTTTCTATAGAAGAAAAAAATCTTGAACAATTGATGAAAAAATTGGAAGAGATTGGTGAAGAGTTTGAGCTTCCAGAAAGAAAGAATAAAGAGTATGAAATGGTGATTCCAATAAAAGAACTCCCTCAGGAGATGAGATTTTTATTACCTCCATATGGACCTGGTTTTCCTCCTCCTATACTTTTTTCTCCAGATACCTGTTTACGAAAAGAAAATCATGAGTTTACAGCGGATGGTCAAACTGTACAATTTCAGACCATTTTACCTGAAAAAGAGAATTTTAAGGCTGATTTAATTTATACATTTGATGAACTTGGAAATATAATCATAACTTATTATCGGGAGGTAAAATGAAAATAAGTAAGAAACTTTTTGGGGTGATTTTGCTCTTCGTTTTCTGTAAACCAGAGCCTACAGAAATTGAAGTTTATTTTTCTCCTGAAGGGGGAGCAGAAGATGCGGTAATAGGAGAGATTGTTTCTGCAAAAAGAGAAATAGATGTTGCAATGTATAGTTTTACTAATAGGAGGATAGCTCAGGCACTTATTGATGCAAAACAGAGAGGAGTCAGGGTGAGAGTGCTTGTAGAGAGTGGATCTCTTGAAGATCCATTTTCAAAGGCGAAGTTTTTGTATTCAAATGGAATAGATGTTAAAGTTTATTCTTCAAAAGAGGGTGGTATATTACATCACAAGTTTGCAATATATGATGGAAAAAGAGTTACAACAGGTTCTTTTAATTGGACCTCTTTTGCAGAGCATAGGAATGCAGAGGATCTTGTTTTAGTAAAAAGTAAGAGTATTGCCCAGAAATACAAGAAAAGATTTGAAACATTATGGCAAAGTAAAAATACTCATGAATTTACGGAGGAAATATCATTGTCAATTCAATCTCCTATAGATGCAAAAGATCTTTTTACTCTTAAAAAGAACAGTGGAAAGTGGAGAGTAGTAAGAGGCGTAGTGGAAACCGTAGGATACTCCAAGAGAAGTGATACGTATTTTTTAAACTTTGGTGAGAGAGGAAGATGTTTTACTGTGGTTATTTTTAAAAAGGTGGTTAATAGATTTAGAAAACTTGGAATAGATATAAAAAAATACGAGGGAAAACTTGTAGAGGTGGAGGGGAAAATAATAGACCATCCTAAATATGGACTTGAGATAATACTTGATTCTCCTGAGAATATAAGAGAAGTTTCTAATTGATTTTTTCATGTTTTCCATTGAAAGGCGAGTTCTTGACAAATTGAGAGATAGAATTATAATTAATTATAAATGTGGGCGGATAGCTCAGTGGCGAGAGCGCCTGCCTTACAAGCAGGAGGTCAGAGGTTCGAATCCTCTTTCGCCCACTTTACTTTTTCCATATTTCTGTATTTTGTGTTTCAAAAAGGAGGATGAGGTGAATGGGTACCGTACACGGAGTGATTTAAGGCCCGAATGTGATGATCCTTATGTAAGGGAGTATACAGATCCTACGATATGTACTTCCTGCGGGTTAGTGTATCATCAAAAAAGATGGAGTCGGAATCCTGAACTTGCTAAAAAACTGGAAAAGAAAGCAGAGAAAAGTAAATGTCCTGCATGTAGGAAGATAGAGGATGGGTTCTTCATGGGAAAGGTGGTGCTTAAGGGAGAATTTCTTTCCTCACATAGGGAGGAGATCGAAAATCTGGTGAAGAATGTGGAGAAGAGAGAGGTGGAGAGGTATCCTCTGGATAGGATAATGGAGTTTAAGAAAGATGAGAACGAGTTTGAGATCAAAACCACGTCCGAACATTTGGCTCTTGCTATAGGTAAAGCAGTTCATAGGTCTTTTGGAGGAGAGATTGAATACTTTTTCAGAGATCAGGAAAAACATGTTGAAGTTTTATGGAAAAGAGATAAAAATAAAAAAGGAGGTAAGGAATGAAAATAAAACCCTTGCAAGATAGAATTCTTGTTGAAAGAATAGAAGAGGAGGAGGTGAAGAAAGGAGGGATAATACTACCTGATACTGCAAAAGAGAAACCTCAAAAAGGTAAAGTAATAGAAGTTGGTCCTGGTAGAAGAAATGAAAAAGGAGAACTCATTCCGATGGAGGTAAAAAAGGGAGATCTGATTCTATTTAGTAAATATGCCGGGACCGAAGTTAAAATAGAGGATAAGGAGTATCTTATAATGCGTGAAGATGATGTTCTTGCAATAATTGAAGAATAAGGAGGTGAAGAAATGGCAGCAAAAGAACTTAAATTTAATGAAGAAGCAAGAAGGGCAATACTTAAGGGGGTGGAAAAACTATCAAAAGCAGTAAAAGTTACCCTTGGCCCCAGGGGTAGGAATGTAGTTCTTGAAAAGAAATTTGGTTCCCCTACCATTACCAAGGATGGGGTGACTGTGGCCAAAGAGCTTGAATTTGAGGATAAATTTGAGAATGTGGGTGCTCAGATGGTTAAAGAGGTGGCTTCAAAGACTTCGGATGTTGCAGGAGATGGTACTACTACTGCCACTATTCTTGCTGAGGGTATATACAGAGAAGGATTGAAAGTAGTTACAGCTGGCGCTAATGCAATGGCTGTGAAAAGAGGCATAGAGATGGCTGTTGAAAGGGTGGTGGAAGAATTAAAGAAGATATCTAAGAAACCTGAAGGAAGACAGGAGATAGCATATGTAGGAACTATTTCTGCTAACAATGATCCATTTATTGGAAATCTAATTGCAGATGCAATGGAGAAGGTTGGAAAGGATGGAGTTATCACAGTAGAGGAAGCAAAGAGTATGGAAACCACTCTTGAAGTTGTTGAAGGAATGCAGTTTGACAGAGGATATCTTTCCCCTTACTTCGTTACAGATGCTGATAAAATGGAAGCTGTACTTGAAGATACATATATTCTTCTGTATGAGAAAAAAATATCAAATGCAAGGGAACTTTTACCAATTCTGGAGAAGGTTGCCCAGGCAGGCAAACCAATTCTCGTTATTGCAGAGGATGTGGAAGGAGAAGCTCTTGCTACTCTTGTAGTTAATAAGGTTAGAGGTACTCTTCAGTGTTGCGCAGTGAAAGCTCCTGGATATGGAGAAAGAAGGAGAAGGATGCTTGAGGATATCGCAATACTTACAGGTGGAAGACTGATTTCTGAAGATATTGGAATAAAGCTTGAGAACGTTCAGCTTTCTGATCTTGGAAGGGCAAAGAAGGTAACAGTTGATAAGGAGAATACTACAATTGTAGGGGGTGCAGGAAGCAAAGAAGAGATAAAGGCAAGAATAGAGCAGATAAAGAAGGAAATAGAGGAGACGACTTCTGATTATGATAGGGAGAAATTGCAAGAGAGACTTGCAAAGTTAGCAGGCGGTGTGGCTGTTATAAAGGTAGGTGCAGCAACTGAGGTTGAAATGAAAGAGAAGAAAGCAAGGGTCGAGGATGCTTTACATGCTACTAAAGCAGCTGTGGAAGAGGGAATAGTTCCTGGTGGCGGTGTTGCTTTGCTTAGAGCTTCAAAGGTTCTTGACAGTGTTCGTCAAAAGGCAAAGGGTGACGAAAAGATAGGGGTGGATATTGTGAAAAAGATAGTTGAACTTCCTATAAGACAACTTGCAGAGAATGCAGGAGTGGATGGTTCAATCGTTGTTTCAAAAGTTCTTGAAAGTGATAACCCTAATTTCGGGTTCAATGTTGAAACTCTCAAATATGAAGATTTGATGCAGGCGGGGGTTATAGATCCTACAAAGGTTGTGAGGAGTGCTCTCCAGAATGCAGCATCTATTGCAGCACTCTTAATTACAACAGAAGCTGTGGTTGTGGAGAAACCCGAGGAAAAGAAAGAGACTCCAGGATATCCGCCTCCTGAATACTAAGTTCTATAATGGGGGGCTTTTGCCCCCCATTTTTTATTTTCTGTAAAAAATTTTACTTTGAAGAAAAAATTACATCCTGGAACATTTTTTTTATTGATACTTTTTTTTATGTCACTTTGTGGATTCATTTCTTCTTTTTCTCAGGTATGGATAATGCTTTTTTCTTTCATTTTCTTTTTGGTTTTTTATCCATGTACAAGTAAGTTTTTTAAATACCTTTTCAAGATAGGTTTTTTTATATTTTTATTTTCCTTTATTTTTCTTATTTTGTTGTCAAAAGAGGTTTTTGTTTTTTTTAAAATTGTTTTCTCTACGATTTGGGCTATTTATTATATAACCTTTTTGCCTCCAGAAGAAATAGCCAAAGGAGTAGGATGGGTTTTTGAAAAAATAACGTTTTCTAAGATTAAAAAAGAAGATGTAGCTATGTTGGTAATAATGGCCAAAGAATTGTGGAAGGATGTTTTTAAAATAAGAAAAGATAATATTGCAGATTTAATTTTAAAAATTTATGACAAAAAGATTGAACCTATTGAGTTTTCTTTTACAGGATACTTACACCCTGTTTTTGGGTTTGTAATTCTTTCAATCACAAGTATAATTATAATATGCCTAATTTAAAAATAACAATAGAATACGATGGAACTGAATACAGTGGATGGCAGTATCAACCAGGTAAAAGGACGATTCAAGGAGAGATAGAGGGAGTTCTTTATAGAATTACTGGAGAAAAAATAAGAATCATCGGTGCAGGAAGAACAGATGCAGGAGTTCATGCAGAAAATCAAGTTGCGAATTTCTTATATAATGGCAGAATGTCCTCAGAAGAACTTAAAAAGGCGATGAACTCTCTTCTGCCCAAGGATATTTTTATAAAAGAAATAGAAGAAGTTTCTAAAAATTTTAATGCAAGGTATGATGCGAAAAGTAAACTTTACCGATATAGAGTAATATTGGGAAGATCTCCTTTAAGGAAAAGATACGCATGGGAGTATCCTTTTCCTCTTGATATTGAAAAAATACAGGATACGACTCAGATTTTTATTGGGAAGAAAAATTATGCCAACTTCTGTCAGGTTAATGAGAAAAATCCTTATATAGAAGTAAAAAAGTTAATTGTAGAAAGAAAAAACGATGAGATACTGTTTGAGATAGAGGCACAGAGATTTTTTTACAAGATGGTTAGAAGGATAGTGGGAGCACTATGTGAGATAGGCAGAGGCGAGTGGAAAAAGGAAGATGTTGCAGAACTTTTTGAGGCAAGGAGAGAGAAGAGGCCCATTACTGCTCCTGCCAATGGATTAACTTTGGTTCATGTTAAGTACTGATACAATAAACCACTATAGGAAGTTTTTCCCCATCACTGAAAGATACATATATCTTAATCATGCATCAATAAGTGTTGATTGGATTGATTTTTTAAAAAGAGAGGGAGGTCCTTTTCTTGAAGAAGGAACAAAAAATTTGGCAGGGATTTATGGATTCAGAGAGAATCTTAGAATGATAATAGAGATAGGAATAGAGAACATAGAGGAGTGATAAGAGTATCTCCCCATTTCTACAATACTGAGCAGGAGGTAGAAAAATTTATTGAAGTTTTTATTAAAGCACAGAAATAATTTCTTAAATTTCTTCTAAAAGTTCTTTTAAAAATCTATAGAATCTTTCTACTGAAGGAATGTGTACGCGTTCATTAGGAGAATGTAAATCTTTTATCGTAGCCCCAAATGAAAGCATATCCATTCCAGGGAACTTTTTCCCTATAATTCCTGTTTCAAGCCCTGCATGTACCGCTTTTATTTGTGGTTTTTTACCAAAAAGTTTTTCATACACTTTTACTGCCTTTTTTAAAATTTCTGACTCTGGATTCGGCGTCCATCCAGGATATCCCTCGGGTTGATGTACTTTTGCTCCTATTAATTCTCCCCCTGCTTTTAAAACCTTCCTTACAAAGGAAAGAGCAGAATCTAAAGAGCTTCTTGAACTTTCAATTATTTTTATTTTTTCATTTTCTGTTCTTATTACCGCAAGATTGGTTGAGGTTTCTACTAATCCATTTATAACAGGACTTGTTGATAACACCCCATGGGGAAGTAACAATAAAAACCTTATTACTTTGTCCTTATCCTCACACGCGATACATCTTACTTTTTTTTCGTAATTTGATATTTCAATAAAAAACTCAGGTTCCCTTTTTTCTATTTCATTTTTTATTTCTTTTTCAAGTTCTTTTACTTTTTCTTCTATCTCTTTATAATTTTCTGATGCAAATACTACAGTTGCTTCCCTTGGAATTGCATTTCTCTTATCTCCACCTTTAATTTCTGCTATTTCTATTCTGTCTTTTATTTCATATAATATCCTTGCAAGAATCTTTATTGCATTTGCTCTTTCCTTGTCTATATCCACTCCAGAATGTCCTCCTTTTAATCCTTTTATCTTTAAAATCTTTACATCATTGTATAACTTATCTGTCCTTTTTACAGGTATCACATACTCTGTATCAGCTCCACCTGCACATCCTATTATAAATACTCCCTCTTCTTCTGAATCAAGATTCAGAAGAATCTTCCCTTTAAGGAAAGAAGGGTCAAGTTGAAATGCTCCTGTTAAGCCTGTTTCTTCATCCACAGTTAAGAGAATTTCAAGTGGAGGGTGAGAAATTTCGTTTTCTTCAAGAAGGGCAAGGCAAGCAGCTACTCCTATTCCATTATCTGCACCAAGTGTTGTCCCTTCTGCTTTTACCCACTCTCCTTCTATTTTTACTCTTATTGGATCTTTTGTAAAATCGTGGGTTACATCTTCGTTTTTTTCACACACCATATCCATGTGTGCTTGAACAATTGTTATGGGGGAAGATTCTTTACCATGAGTTGCAGGTTTCTCTATTACTACATTTCCTGCTTTATCTGTTTTATAAGAAAATCCAAGTTTTTTTGCAAAATTTACTACATATTCTCTTATTTTTTCCTCATTTTTTGAACATCTTGGTATTTTCCTTATTTCATCAAAATGTTTCCATAATAGTTCAGGTTTAAGATTTTTTAATTCCATTAAACCTCCTTTTTAAAGGATTATAAAATCTTCTACACAAAAAGTCAAATTAAGAATTTGACTTCTGTAAAAAACTTAATTAAAATTCTTAACAACATCTTACAAGGAGGAGAAAATGACATATTGGTTTTTGTTTTTTATAACTCCAATGGAGGTTTTTAAAGATGTTTTAGAGGAACTACATTTACCCAAAGAAGAATTAAAAATGGACGAAGAAGATATTTATTTTTATGGAAATGGAAAACACAGGTTAAAAATTTTTGATAGGTTTGTAAAAAAGCCATGGGAAGCTACAGATTTTGTAGAGAAGATAACAAAACCTTTACTTTTATTTTCAGATTCTCTATGGGTACTATCATACTTTCCTTTTGCAAGGATAGATGAAGGAGTGAGAAGGGGGTTGATTCAAAGGCCCGAAAGAGTTCTTGCGTATTCAGTAAAGAGGATAGAGAATCCTAAAGAACAACTTAAAAATATACTGGAAAATAGTTTTGGAGTTGAACATCTTCCAGAAATTCCTGATACCCTTGTAAGTTTCTTGCTAATGCTTTTTATACAAATAAAAGAAACCATTGAATGGACTGATAGTGCTTTTAGCGAAGTTTCAGAAATAGAAATTGAAAAATTGAAAAGAAGTTTACTGGAGGAAGATGAATACGGAATTTCAAATAGAGAAATGGAAGAAATTATTGAAAAAGTAGATTTTAAATATCTCTCTGCAGGTTTTATGGATCTCTGTTTCGTATTACAGTATGTTATCCAAGGTATAAAGGATTATTCTGGAGCAGATATTTTCTTTGAAACAAAATACGGCAAGTGTTTTATAGGGGGGAAAGGAAAAAATACTTACAAAGGGAAATACCTTTTGCTTATAGATTATGGGGGAAATGATGAATACATTGATGCTGGTGTGGCAGGAAGGAAAAATCCTATTTCAATAATTATTGATTTTTCTGGAGATGACAAATACATAGGAGAAAAAGGACCTGCAACCGCTATAACTGGATTTTCTGTAGTTATTGATTATAAGGGAGATGATATCTATATTGCAGAAAACACAGGAATCGGGGCAGGTATTTTGGGACAGGGCATACTGTTAGATCTCTCAGGAAATGATAAATATGTAACAGATTTATATGGAGAAGGCACAGGACTTTTAGGCACAGGAGTACTATCTGATATAAAAGGAAATGATGTGTATATTGGTTTTCATGGTATCCAGGGATTTGGTTTTGTAAAAGGAGCAGGAATTTTAATCGATAGGGAAGGGAATGATAGATACATAGCAAGAGATGATACCATAAAATACCCTTCTCCTCAGACAAAAAAACATAATACCTCTCTTTCTCAAGGAGCAGGATTTGGAATAAGAGCAGACTTTACAGATGGACATTCTATTGCAGGAGGTATAGGAATTTTGATAGACGGAGGAGGGGATGATTATTACTCCTGTGGAGTTTTTGGACAAGGGGTTGGATATTGGTTTGGAACTGGTATACTTGTTGATTGGGAAGGAAATGATGAATACCATGGGACGTGGTATGTACAAGGAGCAGGAGCTCATTTTGCAGTAGGTATTTTGATGGATAAAAAAGGAAATGACCATTACAATGCAGAAATAAACATGGCTCAAGGAGCAGGGCATGATTTTACCTTAGGTATTTTTGTAGATTACAGAGGAGATGATGTTTATATATCACCTAATTTAAGTCTTGGAGCAGGAAATGCAAATGGGATGGGATTGTTTTTTGAACTTGAAGGGAATGATACGTATCGTACAAAGGGAATTACTCTTGGAAGAGCAAACATAGGAAGAAGAGGGGGATTAAGAGATTTGATGAAGTGTATAGGAATTTTTGTTGATGCAGAAGGAAAAGATAATTACAATGTAGATTTTGCAGGAAATAAAAAAATATGGAGGCAAAGACAACCGGGGAAGAAAATACCTCTAGATACAGAGATTTCTATAGGGATAGACATGTAGAATTAATACTATTGAGATTTTCTCTTATATGTTTTTTTAAAAACAAAAAAGCATATAGCAAAGAGTAGAAAAGGAGGCGTATAACCTATAATTATCTCCTTGTATTCTTCATCGTCTTTTGCCCATTGGAGTTCTATATCCTCCATTTCATCTGGATTAGTATATTTTTTATATATCTTTGTGAGATACAAAGGATGTGTTAAAAATTTTGCAACATAGGGATATTTATGTTGTATTTCTTCCCATTCGTTATCGTCTATTTTATTTGCATATTTGAGTTCTGCATTTTTTAGATATGTTTTATGTTCGCAAGCAGTGTATATAGATAAAGTTCATACACTTTATTAAAGTTTACAGAGGTAAGTTTCATTGGATATACAGGTTTTTCAGTTTCAAAATCTATTTTTATTCCCAGTAATTCATAAGATCTTTCAGAGGATGCTTTTGCAGTAAAAAAGTATTTCCAATTTTTTTGAATGTAGTATTTTATGATTGAACTTACTTTATTGTCTATTTGAAATCCATTGGTACTTAACCATGAACACAAGGTATCTTCTTTTTCCGCATAAATTACAGTATATTCAATACCAGGGAAATTTCCTGTTTCAATAATTTTAAATTCTTTTGTATCTCCTTCCTCAGGTTGAGTGAGTTCTGAGATGCACCCTAAATCATTATAATACCTTTCCTGTACAGGTTTTGTAAGTTCAATAAGTTCAAAAAATACTTCAATGTTGAAAGTATCTACATGAGGTTTTGAAGGAAATGGGATGATCCAAGCAAGATTTCCTGTATAAGAATAATGTTTGTTCAAAATTATAAGATTTTCCTTTTTATTTTCAAATTTTATAATAGCTACCTGAGTGTAACCATAAATTTCTTCATCAGGGGGAGGGATGATTACTCCATCGGCAAATATTTTAGAAAAAATGAAGCAAAGAACAATTAACATTTTTTTCACTTCTACCTCCTTATTTTAACTCCTACTCCAATACCTATCCCATTAAGTATTATTTCTTCGTTATAAAAGGTGTTTGCTCGCATAATATTAAAAGTTAAAATCAAACTTAAAGATACATGCCTGTTTATCTTTCCATCTGCATATAATCCTGTAGAAAAACTTAAAAAAATAGCTCTTTTAGTTTTATATGCGATTGTAAAATCCTCTTGTACTTGAGGAAGTTTTGTTTGAATAAGGTATATTCCAGGTGCTATAAAAAATTTAAAAGAAGAAAGAGAACTAAAAAAGGCAAATATTCCTTTGATGTATTTTTCTTCAAAGTATAATTTCTTATTTCTAAATTCAGCAGAATAATAGGGATAACTTCTCCACCAAGAAGTTTCAATACCTACTCCAGGAAAAATCTTTTCTTTTTCCTGAGCGTAAAAAACCCTTAAGAAGGGATAGTACGGCATGGTAATACTTGAAGTGAAATTTAATCCACCTTCTATTGCAAAAGCATTAACATTAAACAAGAATATCAGCAACATCTTAATCCATATTAAGACCAAACATCATCCCTACTATTCCAAGAGTAAATATAAGAGTAATACTGTCTTTTTCATCGGTTTCTGCCCAGGTAGATATTATTATACCTGAAGAGATTCCTGTAAGGAAACCAATAATTCCGTATCCTACATTCTTACCAAGGTCTATTTTTTCTATATCGCTTAATTGAATTTTTTTTTGCTCCATATTCTGTGATTATAAGAAGCGTTGAGTCCTTATCTACTCCAATTATTTTTCCCTTTACTACTGTTGTGTCTTTAAGGGTTAATTTTTCAGCATATAAAATGTTTACAAAAAGTATAAAGATTAAAAGTTTTTTATTCATATTTTCCTCCTCTTTGTTAGATTCTATTTTTTTATAAAAAAATGTTAAGTTGTTTTTCCAAAATCAATTTGTTTTGACTTACAGAGATATTGGAATATAATTATTTATGCGTATTCTTAAATATGGAAATCCTGTGTTAAGAGAGAAAGCAGAGGAGATTAAAAAATTTGATAGTTCTTTAAAAATTCTTGCAGAAGAGATGGTAAAGGTTATGGAGAATAACAACGGTATAGGGCTTGCTGCGAACCAGATAGGAAAACCTATAAGACTTTTTGTGGCAAAGTTGAATGAAAAAATATACGCTGTGGTAAATCCAAAGATGCTTCCAGTAAGTGGAAGGGTGATAGCAGAGGAAGGATGCTTAAGTATACCTGAAGTTTGGTTGGATATTGAAAGGTATGAAAGAATCAAGCTTGTGGGGCAGGATGTAAGTGGTAAATCTTTGGAACTTGAGTTGGAAGGACTTGATGCAAGGGTAGTTCAGCATGAGATAGACCATCTTAATGGAGTGTTAATAGTGGATAGAATTTCTGTAGAAAAGAGAAAAGAGATAGACAGTAAACTCAAAACAATTGCGGAGGAAGAACAGAATTATCTGCAGATAACAGCAAGGATAGGGAGGTATGAATCTTAAACCATTTATAACCATTTTTATTACAGTCTTTCTTGCAGAACTTGGAGATAAAACTCAGTTTACAACATTTCTCTTTGCGTGTAATAAAAATATATCCAGATTCAGTGTGTTTATTGCTTCCTCCCTTGCTTTGGTATTTTCATCTCTTATTGCAGTAGTAGCAGGTAAAATCTTTTCCTCTCTGGTTGCAGAGAGAATTATAAAAATCCTTGCAGGGCTGATTTTTATAACCATAGGGATATTTAGTATATTATCTGTTGTTAAATAAAAGAGGTGAAAATATCTGGAATTACGTTCAATTCTACAAGTAAAAAATAGGTGTAAAGCAGAAGTAAGAAAATTCCCTCAATTCTTCCTATTCTGTGGCCTGTGGTCATGAAAAATTGGAGTATTATAGTGGCAAAAATAAAATATGGAATTGTAAAATAGATGATATGTTGAGTTACAGGTATAGGTTCTATAAAGGCGGACAATCCAAGAATAAATAAAAGAGTGAATATGTTTGTTCCATACACATCTCCTAAGGTAACATCTATTTTCTTTTTTAAAGCAGCTGTAATACCTATGGTGGTTTCAGGAATTGAAGAACCTATTCCAAGCATAATTACGCCCATTACAAATGGAGAGACTTTAAGCACCTTTGCTATGTTTGTCCCTCCTTTTACTACCATTTCACCTCCTAATACCATTACTCCTACTGAACCTACAAGAATTATTATTTCTTTTAACTTTCCGTTTTTAGTTTTTTTATATTTTTCTATTTTTTTCTTTTTTTCGGCACTGTAAACTGAATAAATGTAAGGTGCATATGAAAGCATCAAAACTCCACCTTCAACTCTGGATATTCCATTTCTTGCAAACAAGAGTAAAAGAGTTCCTGCTAAAAGCATCCATGTGCTGTCTCTTTCCTCTATCACCATTCTTACATGAAATGGATGGACCACAGCAATTATCCCAAGAATAAAAAGAAGAGTAAAAAGGTTTGAACCTATTATTATTCCAAGGGATACATCAGAATGTTTTCCTATTGCGGCAATCAGAGAAATGAAAAGTTCAGGAAAGGAGGCAAGTACTGAAATTCCAAGAAGTGTTAAGGTTAGCGGAGAAATTAAAAATATTCTTGCACTTTTCTTTAATCTTTTTATTATAAAGTTTGCAAAGTAAAGTAAAATAGAAAGTCCTGTGACAAATGAGAGAAAATGCAGAATCAATTTTTTCTCCTCTTGAAAAAAAGAAAGATTCTTTTTACCGTGCCAGGAAGATAAAAAGTTTTATAAAACCATTCCAGGTTATACCTGTTTATTAATTTCTCTGCATTTTTTATTTCCTGTTCAAAATTTTCTCCCTTAAAGAATATTATTTCACCTTTTTCTTTTACTTTCTCAATTACTTGAGGAAGTACTTTTTTTATTTTTCCTACCTGTCTTAGCAGTATGGTATCAAATTTTAATTCAACTTCTTCTCCTCTTTTAGCCCATACCTTTGCATTTGACAATTCAAGCTCTTCTACTGCTCTGAGAAGAAATGCTGCTTTTTTTCTTTTGGATTCAATAAGATGCATCTGTACGTCATTTCTTAAAATTGCTATAGGAATTCCTGGCAGTCCTGCACCTGCTCCCCAATCTGCAACTTCTGCATTTTGTTTTATATATTTTGAGATAAGAAGACAATCAAATAGGTGATAATCGTATATTCTTGAGAAGTCATTTTTTGCAATAAGATTTATTTTTTCGTTCCACCAGGATAAAAGTTCCACATATTTTTCGATCTTTTTAAGATGCCATTTTTTTAGTTTTATTCCAAAAGATGAAAGTTTATAAGCAAGTTTTTTTGATTCTTTTTTCACTTTTATTCATCTCTCCCAAGGTATATCTTTCTTCTGAGCAGTGGATGATAATCGGACCATACTGCTTCCTTCTCTTTTACTGTTTCACCTGCTTCTCTAAACATTGCAACTTTTGCATCAAGATTATCAAGGTGATGGAGTATTTCTGCCTCAAGTATTAATGGTACCGTAGGAGAACCAAATTCAAGTTCTCCATGATGAGAGAGAATCATATGATATACAAGATATGCAAGTTCTTCAGGGAATCCTTCAATTTCTTTGATTTTTTCTCTTACCATTTCATACCCGAGGATTATATGTCCTAAGAGTTTACCTTTTACTGAAAAGTCAATTACCTTTTCGTACTGGTACTCCTCTATCTTACCTATATCATGTAGAATAATTCCAGTAATTAAAAGATCTTCATTTATCTCTTCATACTGTGCTTTAAACCCCTGAGCAAGTCTTAAAAGAGAAAGAGTATGCTCAAGCAATCCCCCAAGATATGCATGATGCGCTTTTTTACCCGATGGTGCTTTTTTAAACTTTTCCCTTATATTCTCATCTTCAAATATCTTTTCCAATAGATTTCTGAGATGAGGATTTTTGACGGATGCTATATAGTTTTTTAATTCTTCGTACATTTTTTCAACATCATGCTTTGTTGAAGGTAAGAAATCTTCAGGAGAAGTACTTTCTTCATATCTTAGGATTTCTGAGATTACTATTCTTATTCTTCCTGCATATTCATCAACTGTACCTCTTACCCATACGAAGTTTCCTTCCCTTATATGTCTTGTTTTTTCAGGATTTTCCCATAAATAACCCGATATAGTTCCTGTTTTATCTTTCAATACAAAGATTACATATCTATCTCCTTCTCTTGTATCCCTTTCTTTCTTTTGTTCCACATAAAATACATCATTTACAATAACTCCTGGTTCTAAATCTTTTACAAATTGGAATTTCATTTAAGCCGATATACTATTCCTATGCAGTGTAGGCTCCCTGTATATGCGTAATAAGAGAAAGAATAATCCAGGGAAATTTTATTTATATCTAAAATTCCTATCCCAAAGCCTACTCCAGAAAGTACATCAAGTCCTTGATATCCCAATAGTTGTTCTGTTCCTCTGGATGAATAACCAAATCGTATGGAGAGAAAATCTCTTGGAAATATTTCAATGCCTAAGCCAAATATGATACCCCAGTTAATAGGATATTTAGCTCCCATGTGGATGGTTAATTTGTCAAGCCTATATGAAATCTTTACTGATGGAGTAACTGGAAGTAAATTTCTTTTTTCTATAAAAGGAACTAATTCGTATCCTATGTGATTAATCCCAACAAAACTTGATATTAAATTTTCAATAAAGTTAAAGTGAATTCCTGCATCCATAGATAGGGCAAGATTATAAACAGTATCTACAAAGCCCGCATGAGATCTTATTCTTATCCCTATATTTATTTTATCAATTTTTTTCTTTACTCCTACACCAATATTTATATAATTTACTCCATATGTACCCAAGTCCTCCTGAATTTCAGAAGTTTTTTTAATCTTTCCACTGTTAAGATAAAATACATCAAATACCAGAGTATAAGGTAGGTTGCTTTTCACATAACAGATATTCCCAATGTTAATATCTGCCCAGTGTTTTAAAAAACAAAAGGATAAATAGGGTGAAGGAGAATCTTTTATTGAAGCAGGATTCTCTGAGAATCCATAGGGAGTTTGTAAAACTACTTCTCCTGTTCCATTTCCCCTTGGATTTAGCGGTATATTCAAATAATCTAAGGAAATATCCACTGCATTCATTAATGAAAATAACAACATACACATAGTTATTTTTTTGCCCATGAATAATGATAGATTAAAACTTTTCCTTGTCAACTTTAGAATAATTTTAACTTCTTATAATTCTTAAAATACCGGTTATCACACCTATTGCAATTCCAAGTAAAAAGAATACCCATCCTCCACTAATACCTTCTTTTTTCTGATTAATAAGTTTTTCATATTCTGTAAGAGACACATTTGGTCCCTCTATGTATGAATAATTATTTTTTGTATCTTTAATTTTTTCAATCTTTATGGGAGTGAATACAGGATATAAAGTATTAAGCGGGATCTTCACCATTGAAATTGTTTTTGCTCTGGGTATGTCCTTACCCTTGAGATAGAATATCCATAAAGTATAGTACTTTTTTTCATTCTTTGTTGTCTTTTCGACACAAGCAATTGCATTTCCTTTTGGAGACCATACTGGAAAGGCAAATAATGCTGAAGATTTGGTAACCAAGGGAAGAATTTCCTTTGTAAGTATGTTTATTACATATATTTCTCCATTTCTTTCAAAAACTAAAAACTTATCATCAGGAGAAAAATTGGGATAATAAAGGGGAACGTCTGTTGTATATAAAATTCTTGCCTTTTTCTTTTTCACATCAAAAAGAACGATTGAATACTTATCTTTCTTTTTCATTATAAATGCAATATACTTCCCTTTGTGATCAGGAAAGGGATGAAAAAAGGAAGCATTGGAATTAATATAGCATGAAAGACATTCTTTATTTTTTTGTTTTAAATCTGCTATCCATATTTCAATCCTATTTTTTTTCCCTGTTTGGAATACAATACTGTCGGAGACTTTGAGAAACCTTGCAAATTCGTCATCTTTAAAAAAAGAATATACAGTTCCATCCTCTGTTAGGAAATTGTATCTGTATATTCTGTATTTATCATCCTTTCC
>CAYQJV010000020.1:0-27368 GCA_964417925.1 uncultured bacterium
ATATGGATTAAGAACAGGAAGAGTCCTTTCGCATGTTGCAATTCTTGAACCTATAAATTATGGTAAGCTTTTGCTTGTTACCGACGGTGGTATGAATATAGCGCCTGACTTATCTATAAAAATTGATATTATAAAAAATGCAATTGAAGTTGCAAAAGCCTTAGGAATAAAAAAACCAAAAGTAGCACTTTTATCTGCTGTAGAAATAGTTAATCCAAAAATGCCCGATACCATGGAATGGGCAGAAATTGTAAAAATGACAGAAAGAGGACAGATAGAAGATGCATTTATAGATGGCCCTCTTGCTCTTGATCTTGCGGTTTCTAAGGAAGCTGCAGAAATAAAAGGAGTTGGAGGAAATGTAGTTGGGAATGCAGATATACTCGTTGTACCTGACATTGCTGCAGGCAATATCTTCGCAAAAGGACTTATATATCTTGGAAAAGCAAAGGCGTGTGGAATTATTGCAGGTGCTTTCAAACCTGTGGTTATGCTTTCAAGAGCAGATACAACTGAAACAAAACTCTATTCAATTGCCCTTGGTGCATTGATGGGGGGTTAATATGAAAAAGGAAATAAAAACTCAAAAAGCTCCTCTACCCATAGGTCCGTATAGTCAAGGAATTTTAATAGATAACTTTGCATTTATCTCAGGACAAATTGCTCCTGAAGAGAAGGATATAAAAACCCAAACAGAAAAGATACTTAAAAACATAAAAAACATATTGGAAGAAATTCAAATGACTCTTAAAGATATCGTAAAAGTGGATGTTTATTTAAAAGATCTTTCCCTGTTTGCTGAATTTAACGAAGTGTACCAAAAATTCTTTAACCCACCTTATCCTGCAAGGGTCACGGTGGAGGTTTCCCGTCTTCCTAAGGATGCTCTTATTGAAATAGCAGTTATTGCAAAGAAATGATTTTTGGGCTATATCTTTTCTTACCCCCATGGATGGACTCCCTTGTGCAAAAAGGCCTTTATGCTTCTTACAATGGTGAATACGAAAAGGCTAAAAGGTATTACGAAGAAATAATAAAAAAAGCACCTGAATTACCTGCTGGATATTTTTTTAAAGGAGCAGTGTATGAAGTCTACATGATAGATTTTGGAACCGACTGTTTTGAAGACAGTTTTTACTTATTTATGAAAATGACAAAAGAAAATGCAGAAAAAATGTTAAAGAAAAATAAAAAAGACAAAACTGCCCTATTTTTCATGGGAGCCTGTTATGCCTTCACCACAATTTATGAGGGATGGCATAAAAGATACTTTAAAGCCTTACACTATGGATTAAAAGCAAAATGGTACTTTGATAAACTTCTTTCTTTGGATTCTCATTTTTATGACGCATATCTTTTAAGAGGAGCCTATGAATATTTTGCAGGAAGAGTTAATAAGTATCTTTTAGGAATTCTACCTTTTGGAAATATTAATAAAGGAATCGAACTTTTAAAAAAAACAGCAGAAAAAGCAAGATATCTTAACGTTACTGCAAAACAGGCTTTGGCATGGGTTTTAACAGAAGAAAAAAGATACTGTGAAGCCAAAAGATTTTCAAAAGAACTCATTAACAAGTATCCAAGAGGAAGAATCTTTTTATGGCAGTACGGTAAAATACTTCTATTGGAAGGAAAATATGATAGTGCAGAGAAGTTTTGGAGCAAATTCTGTGAAAATATCAAAAATTCAAAAAGAGACTCTTACAACAATATTGCAGAGGCATCTTACTATCTTGCAGTATCTTTTTATAAAAATGGAAAAAAGGAAAAAGCCCTTGAAATATTGAATCAGATTTTGAAAAACAGAAAAAAAATAAGAACTGACATAGGATACATGAATGTATTAGAAAAGGCAGAGAATTTAAGAAAAGAAATTGAAAAAAAATAAAAAAATACTTTTCATTACCTATTACTTTCCTCCTGTAGGAGGAGTGGGAAGTATAAGAGTTATAAAGTTTTTAAAATATCTTTCTAAAATGGAGATAAAAGCTGATGTGGTTACCTATAAAGATATCCCTTATCCTGTTCAAGATTATTCTCTTTTTAATGAAATTCCAAAAGAAACTAAAATAATAAGAACAAATTTTATGCATCCTCTAAGGTTTTTAAAGAATAAATTACCAAAATTTAAAACAAAAAATTTTCTCTCACACTTCGTATGGCCAGATTATGCAGTATGGGGAATTAGATACATTTTAAAAAAAATTGTTTTCCTTAAAGATAATTACAAATGTATATTCATCTCCATGCCACCTTTTGCCTTAGGTCTTGTCGCATTCTTTATAAAGAAGAGATTAAATATACCTGTGGTACTGGAAATGAGAGATCCGTGGGTAAAAAATCCGGTGTTAGAACAGAACATTATTAAGAAATTGCTAAATTACATTTCAGAGAAGAAGGTTATAAGAACTGTAGACGCTGTAATTACAGTTACTCATGCCCATAAAAAATTTCTTACGGCTCGATATCCTGAACATGCATATAAAATATTCTACATCTCTCAAGGCTTTGACCCAGAAGATTTTGATCCCAAAATTAAAATACGTAGAAAACCTATTATCCAAAGTAATCACAAAACAATAAAAATAGTTTATACTGGAAGACTTGGGGAACCACAACATAGTATTGATTATATGAAAAAAGCCCTTGAAATTTTAAATACAGAGAAAAAAAGAAAAGCCAAGCTATGGATTGCTGGAATAGTGGAAGAAGAAACACAAGAAAAGATAAAAAACTTTCCTTATATTATCTATCTTGGATTCCTGGAAAGAAAGGATGTTAATAACCTAATTACAGAGGCGGATGTATTATGGTGCGATTACAAAGAAAGCTACTCTCCTTTCATAATTCCTTCCAAATTATACGATTATCTTGGCGCTCATAAACCTATTCTCCTTACTACAGAACAAAAAAATTATGAAGGAGCAAAAATTCTCCAAAAAACACAGCGGGGTGTATGGGCGAAGAGAAGCGAACCAGAAGAAATCGCAAATAAAATAATTTTTTTAAAAGAAAATTTTAAACTTTCTAAAAAAAGTATAGAATATTATTCTAGAAGAGAACTCACTAAAAAACTTGCCAATGTGTTAAAATGGGTACTAAAAGAATAATAATTGGGGTAGGGAATACATTGCGAAAAGATGATGGAATAGGCCCTTATATCATAAAGAAATTAAAGAGAAAAAATCTAAACTGTCTATTAATAGATGCAGGAGAAACTCCTGAAAATTATATAGAAACTATTTTACAACATAAGCCTGAAGAACTCATAATAATAGATGCAACGGATTTTGGCGCTGAACCAGGAGAATGGAAGATTTTCTCAGAAAGGGACTTAAAAAAAGAAAAAATAAGCACTCTTTCCAGCCACTCCCTTCCTTTATCTCTCTGGATAGCTCTATTAAAAAAAGAAATTCCTTCTCTTAAAATACAACTTATAGGAATTCAACCAGCAGATATAGGATTAGGAGACACAATATCAGAGATTTTAAAAGAAAAATCTAAAGAAATAATAAACTTTCTCCTTTATAATAAAAAATTTTAAATCATCCAAAAGTGATTTTTCTCTTTGGTTTTTCTTCTTTCTTTTCAGAAGGCTTTTCCTCAGATTGAGTAGTTTTTATAGGCTCTTTCCTTACCCTTTCCAAAGCAACCTCTTGCTTAGAAGGCGTTTTTTCTTTTAATTGCTGGATTTCTTCTTCCAATCTTACCTTTTCCTCTCTCAACTTTTCAAGTTCTATTTTCTCCTTTTCCAAATATTCTACAATATCTCTTAATCTCTCTTCTTCTCTTTTTAAATCTTTTATCTTTTTCTCAAGAGCTTCAACATCTCGTTCTCTTTCCTTAATTATCTCCTCAAGTTTTTGTAACTCTCTTTTTTTCTCCTCAGTCAGCTCAACCTTTGGACCCTCAAATTCCCCAAACTTTCTTTTGAGTTCTTCATAAAGAGCCCTTTCGTCAACTTCTCCATATTCCAATTTTGCACCTTTAGGAATAAAAAGAGGCATACCTATACCTTAATTTGCATGTTTAAGAACCCATATCTCTAAGTTTTGGGGAAGCTCATCTTTTTTAATCTCTACTTCTTCTTCTCTCTTTTTCACATTTTCTTTATCTTTTATAAAATCATCTACAGATGATATTGGAAATCCAAGTACCTCTGTCTTAAAATGCATAGGTATAACTACCTTAGGAGAAAGCTTTTGAACCACCTCCCATGCCTGTTTTGCATCTATAGTATAGTAACCTCCTACAGGTACAAGAAGTACATCTACACATCCAATTTCATTTTTCTGCTCATCCGTTATTACATGCCCAAGATCCCCAAGATGACATATTTTAACCCCCTCTACCTCTATAACGAATACTGTATTATCCCCTCTTTCTTTTCCATCATGAGGATCATGTTTCGTTGCAATACCTTTTATCTTTATCCCCTTTATATTTCTTTCCCCTATACCTTTTACAACTTGAGGATTCCCTTTTATACCTTTTACATAATTATGATCCTCATGTTCATGCGAAACTGTAACAATATCTGCCTCTTCATCAATGGGTTTATACCCCACCGCTCCATTGTAGGCCCCTGGTTCATAAGGATCTGTAATTATCTTAATCCCATCATCAGTGGTAATTAAAAAACTCGCATGGCCAAGCCATTTGATCCTCATACTACCCCCTGTAATGATGGATAAACAGAAACTCTTTTTTTAGTTTTTCCTGCTCTTTCAAACTTTACATATCCATCAATCAATGCAAAAAGAGTATCATCCTTCCCCCTTCCTACATTCTTACCTGGAAGAATCTTTGTCCCTCTCTGCCTTACAAGGATATTACCCGCTTTAACAAATTGGGTATCAAATCTTTTAACACCAAGCCGTTTTGCTATACTATCCCTTCCATTCTTAGATACGCCACCACCTTTTTTATGGGCCATTGTATCACCTCCTTTTTTGGTTTATTATAAGTGAAGTAATCAATTTGTCAAATTAACAAATTTAAAATTCATTATTACCATTGACAAATTAACGACAATTGTTTATAATCAATATAAATCAAAAAGGAGGAATAATGAGTCAAGAATGGAAAGGACCTTTAGAAAAAGTTGATGAGTACAGATGGAAAATTCCAAAATCCTATAAACCAGGAATGCGAGTACCTGGTCTAATTTATGCGGATTCAAGACTACTACCTCAAATAAAAAAGGATCAAGCTCCTGAACAGGTTGCAAATGTTGCCCATCTACCAGGAATTGTTGGATATTCCTTTGCAATGCCTGATATTCATTGGGGATATGGATTCCCTATAGGTGGGGTTGCTGCTTTTGAAATATCAAAAGGGGTTATATCTCCTGGAGGAGTTGGATATGACATCAACTGTGGAGTGAGATTAATAAGAACCAATCTTACTCTTTCAGATATAAAACCAAAACTTGAAGAAGTTTTAAGAGCCCTTTTCTACAACATTCCTTCTGGTGTTGGCTCAAAGGGAAAAATTAGAGTATCAAGAAAAGAACTTGAAGAAGTCCTTGTAAAAGGAGCAAAATGGGCAGTTGAACATGGATATGGATGGAAGGAGGATATTGAAGTTATTGAAGAAAATGGAGCCATGCCTGGGGCAAGACCTGACAAGGTATCTCAAAGAGCTTATGAAAGAGGGATGCCTCAACTTGGAACTCTTGGTGCAGGAAATCACTTCCTTGAAATACAGTTGGTTGAAGAAATCTTTGATGAGAAAGCAGCCAAGATATTTGGCCTTGAAAAAGGGTTAATTACCATAATGGTCCATACAGGTTCAAGAGGATTTGGATATCAGGTGTGCGATGACAATGTAAAAATGCTTGGAAGGGTTACTCAGCGTTATGGAATATCAATTCCAGATAGGCAACTTGCCTGTGCCCCTATAAATTCAGAAGAAGGAAAAAGTTATTTCGGAGCAATGGTGGCTGCTGCAAACTATGCATGGGCAAACCGACAGTTCATAACTCACTGGACAAGAGAAGCATTCGCAAAGGTGTTTGGTAAAAGTCCTGAATCCCTTGGAATGCATATGATATATGATGTAGCACACAACATTGCAAAGATTGAAGAACATGAATTCAACGGAAAGAAAATAAAAGTATGCGTACACAGAAAAGGCGCAACAAGAGCATTTGGCCCTAAGCATCCTGCAGTACCGGAAAAATACAGGGGAATAGGTCAACCTGTTATAATCCCTGGAGACATGGGAACCGCATCCTACTTACTCTTAGGTACCGAAAGGGCAATGAAGGAAACCTTTGGGTCTACCTGTCATGGCGCAGGAAGAGTATGGTCAAGAGCTGAGGCAATAAGACAGACAAGAGGAAGGTCCATAAAGAGTGAGCTTAGAAATAAGGGAATTCTTATCATGTCTGCTTCTGAGAAAACCCTTAAAGAGGAAGTTCCAGATGCATATAAAGATGTTGACGTAGTAGTTGATGTGGTTCACAATGCAGGAATTTCAAAAAAAGTTGCAAGGATGAGACCTCTGGGGGTAGTTAAAGGGTAAATGCTTAACCAACTAAAAGAACTAATAAAAAGAGCTCCCAAAAAGGCAGGAGTTTATTTGTTTAAAGATGATAAAGGAAGAATCCTATACGTTGGAAAAGCAATTTCGCTTCATGAAAGATTGCAATCTTACCTTTCTCCCCAGGATCCAAAGATAAAAAGATTGATATCCACTGCTTGTTCTGTTGAATATATAATTACAGACTCAGATGCAGATGCTCTTATACTTGAGGAAAACCTAATAAAACTTAACAAGCCCAAGTACAATATAAGATTGAAGGACGATAAAAAATATCCATACCTTAAAATCACCATAAAGGAAAAATTTCCAAGGATGTTCCTCACACGAGATGAAAGAAAAGATGGAAATCTTCTTTTTGGACCTTATACCTCTGTAAAAACTTTGAAAAAAGCAGTTCATGTAGTAAAGAAAGTATTCGGGATAAGAAGTTGTAAATACGCACTTCCGGATGAAAAACCTCAAAGACCATGTTTATACTATCAACTTAATCTTTGCTCTGCACCATGCATTGGAAAAATAGATGAAAAGGATTACAGAAAAAGAGTGGAAAAAGCTATTAAATTTCTAAAAGGTGAGTCAGAGGAGATTGAGAAGGAACTTGAAAAGAAAATGTGGGAACATGCCAAAAAGGAGGAGTATGAGCAGGCTGCAATAATAAGGGATAGACTCATATCCCTGAGAGAAGTAAAGAGGAATACACGTATAGTATCAAACGAGGATATTTCAAGAGATTACATTGCAGTAGCAAAAGGAACCTCAACAGCAATTGCCTATCTTTTAAAAGTGAGAGAAAAAAGGCTTTTTGCAAAAGAGGATTATACACTTTCTGTTTTAAGGCAAAGTTCAGAGGAAGAAATTATATCCACTGTACTTCGCTCAATATACACACATACCTATGACATACCGGATGAAATAATTGTATCTTCTCCACCAGAGGATAGAAGCTTTTTTATAAATTGGTTTAAAAAATATCGTCAAAAAGAGGTTAAAATTTTGTGGAATGTTGAAGGAGAAAAGAAAAAACTTCTTGATATAGCCAAAAAAAATGCAGAAGTTTTACTTGCAGAACATGTGGAAGAAAAAAGAATTCCCCTTGCGGTGGCTGAGTTACAAAAGTTTTTAAATCTCAAAACCCCTCCAGAAAGAATAGAAGGAATAGATATTTCAAACATACAAGGAAAACAGGCTACAGGGTCTTTGGTTGTATTCGTAGACGGAAAGCCTAAAAAGAAAGAGTATAGAAAATACAAAATAAAAACAAAAGAAACTCCTGATGACTTTGCAATGATGCAGGAAGTATTGAAGAGAAGGTTAAAACGACTGCTTAAAGAGAAAAAAACCTTACCTGACCTTATTATACTTGATGGAGGTAAAGCTCAATTGTCTGCAGGAATAAAGGTGCTTAAAGAAATGGGCATAGACATCCCATTATTTGCTTTTGCAAAAACAACGGACCATTTATTCGGTAAAGATGGAAAAGAATATACAATACCTGCCTACAGTTCTGCAATAAGGCTTTTATGGAAAATAAGGGAAGAAGCCCATAGATTTGCAATTTCGTTTCATAGAAGACTAAGAAGAAAAAAACTTGTTGAGTCAGAACTTGATAAGATTCCTGGAATAGGCAAAAAAAGAAAAAAAATACTACTTGAGCATTTCGGCAGTGTAAAAAACATAAAAAAAGCTTCTCTTTTTGACCTTACAAGAATTCCAGGTATAGGCGTTAAATTCGCAAGAAAAATCTATGAACATTTTCACCCTGACTAAATCATTAATTTCTGTATGCTATTATCCTTTTCTCTTTATCTGGTTCAATATCTTTCTGAAATTTTGCAGTTTTGTGTGGGAGACTGTTCGGAAAATAGAATTTGCATTGTGGAATTTCCGCATATCTTTAAATACCCTTGAGGGCATTTATAAATTGTTTGAAACAATTTTAAAGGATTTGATAGAGAGACTTTTTAGGAGTTTGAAGTAAAAATTTGAAAGTATTTTAGGGCTAAGGATGAAGAAACAGGAAGTATGGTTCTGAGAATACAGGTGCTGTAAACCCCTCTATTATTTACTATTTAAAGTAAATTTCTGAGAATGGAAAATATCAGCAAAGAGGATTTTTCGAACAGTCTTAATATTTCTTGACTTAACCCAATTTATCCTTAATATTTTAAAATTGGAAAGCCTGTACACTAAACACTCTATTGAAATAAAAAGAATAGTTACAGGTCCTTTAAAAACCAATTGTTACATTATAACATATAATAAAGAAGCAATACTTGTAGATCCTGGATGGAAAGATAAAAAAATTGTAGAAGCCTTAAAAGGGTATACTTTAAAACTTATAATAGCAACTCATGGACATTTTGACCACATCTTAGGAGGAGAAATGTTTACTCATGTTGATTTCTTCATTCATAAGCAGGACATAGAGATTATGGGAAAGGTACCTTTTTGGGGAATAAAATTTACTCCTCCCAAGGTTACAGGATTCGTTGATGATGAAGACGAAATTCTCATAGGAAAAAATAAACTAAAGATACTACATACTCCAGGACATACCAGAGGAAGTATCTCAATTATTGGTGATGGGTTTATTTTTACAGGAGATACACTCTTCTACAGTTCTATTGGCAGAACCGATTTAGAGGAAAGTTGTCCTGAGTGCATGGAAAAATCTCTTTCTAAGATTTTAAAAAATATCAATGAAGATTTTTTAATACTACCAGGGCATGAAAAACCAGCTTCTTTAAAAGAAATAAAGTCTGTAAATCCTTTCATAAACCTTTAAAATCCTACTTATCACAATTTTTTGACTATTTTTGATTTTCGGGTAATATAATATATGGAAGAAAACATCATACCCGTGTTTATTGAAGATGAAGTAAGACAGTCCTATCTTGATTATGCAATGAGTGTGATTGTAGGGAGGGCATTACCTGATGTGAGAGATGGCCTTAAACCAGTTCAGAGAAGAATCCTTTTCGCAATGAAAGAAATTGGGCTCTTACCAAACAAACCTTATAAAAAATCGGCTGCAGTAATAGGAGACGTGCTTGGAAAATATCATCCTCATGGCGATGCTGCAATATATGAGGCTCTTGCAAGAATGGTGCAAGATTTTTCATTGAGGTATCCATTAATAGATGGTCAAGGAAATTTTGGATCAATTGATGGAGACCCACCTGCTGCCTATAGATATACAGAAGCAAGACTTGCTCCCCTTGCAACAGAGCTTTTAAAGGATATTGAAAAAAACACTGTTGATTTTAATCCCAATTTTGATGGAACAAGAAAAGAACCATCCGTGCTTCCCGCATCCTTCCCAAATCTTTTAGTTAATGGTTCCTCTGGCATTGCGGTAGGAATGGCAACAAACATTCCTCCTCATAATTTCTCTGAAATTGTGGATGCGACGATAGCTCTTATTGAGAATCCTCAGATTTCCATTGATGAACTAATGCAGTATGTAAAAGGTCCTGATTTCCCTACTGGTGGTATAATAATGGGAGAAGAAGGGATCAGAAAAGCATACACTGAGGGAAGGGGAAGAATAATTGTTAGGGGTAAGATTCAAGTTGAGGAACGAAAAGGAGGTAAGGAAGCAATCGTAATTACAGAAATTCCTTATCAGGTAAATAAGGCTCAGCTTATAGAAAAAATAGCCAATTTAATAAGGGAAAAAAAGATAACAGACATTACCGATATAAGGGATGAATCAGACAGAGAAAGTATTAGAATAGTCTTAGAACTTAAAAGAGGAGCTCAAAAAGAGATAATAATAAATACTCTTTATGGAATGACTCCATTACAAGTTACCTATAGTATAATACTTCTTTCTTTAGTGGACATGGTACCAAAAGTTCTTTCTCTCAAAGACATGCTTTCTCAGTTTATTGAATTCAGACATGAAGTTGTAAAAAGAAGGACAGAATTTGAGTTAAAAAAAGCAGAAGAAAGAGCACACATTGTTGAGGGACTTAAAAAATGCCTTGATAGAATAGATGAAGTAATTGCTGTTATAAAAACATCAAAGGATCCAAAGATTGCAAAAGAAAGATTGATGAAGAAATTTTCTCTCACAGAAGTTCAGGCAAAAGCAATTCTGGATATGAAATTGCAAAGGTTAACTGGTCTTGAAAGGGAAAAACTTGAAAATGAATATCTCGAACTAATAAAAGAAATTGAAAGATTAAAAACCATCCTTGCCTCAAGAGCATCTATTCTTGAGGTAATAAAACAGGAACTTTTAGAACTTAAAGAAAGATACGGTGATGAAAGAAGAACTATAATAATGAAGGAAAAACCCGAAGAAATAAAAATAGAAGATTTAATAAAAGAAGAAGACGTCGTTGTTTTATTAACGAGGAAGGGATATTTAAAGAGAATGCCTTTAACACTTTACAAAAAACAGAATAGAGGAGGTGGAGGAAAGAGTGTAATTGATGTTGGAGATGAAGACTTCGTGAACAATTTAATCATCGCTTCGACACATGATTATTTACTATTCTTTTCAGACCAAGGGAAGGCTTATTCCCTTAGAGTTTTTGACATTCCTGAAGCATCACAGTATTCAAGGGGTAAACCTGTTATACAGTTCTTTACCCTACAGGAAAAAGAAAGGTTGAGTTCTGTTATGAAAGTTTCTTCCTTCTCTCCGGATTATCACATATTCATGGTTACTAAAAAAGGACTTGTGAAAAAGACATCACTTGCACAGTTTTCAAATTTAAGAAAAAATGGAACCACTGCAATAACTTTTCAAAATGAGGATAGACTCGTTGATGCCTTTCTCTTAGACCAAGATAGAGATGTGCTCATTTTCACTGCAAAAGGCTACTGCTTGAGGTTCTCCTCAGAATTGGTAAGGCCTATGGGAAGATATGCAGCTGGTGTTAAAGGAATTTCTCTCTCAGAGGACGATACAGTCATAGGAGCATATGCTGTAATGGATGAGAACCAAAAAATTCTTGCTGTTACCCAAAAGGGATATGGAAAGAGAATAGAACTTTCTGAAATCCCGGGGTTCAAAACAAGAAGTGGAAAGGGAGTAGTATTTTTAAAAACCAATGAAAAGTCAGGAAGAGTAGCTTACGCAAAAGGGGTAGGAAATGAAGATGAAATTATTATTATTACAAAAAAAGGCATGTCAATAAAAATCTCTGCCTCTTCTGTTAAGGTTCAGAAAAGGCATTCCTTAGGGGTGAGACTAATCTCTCTTAAGCCCGATGATGAAGTTGTAGATTTTGCAGTATTGAGGGCAAAGTGAAACGATTAAAATGGGATTCTTATTTTATGCAAATTGCAAAATTGGTTGCAAAAAGGTCTACCTGTTTAAGAAGAAATGTTGGAGCCATTCTTGTAAAAGAAAAAAGAATCCTTGCAACAGGATATAACGGTCCTCCAAGAGGACTTCCACATTGCATTGATATAGGCTGTTTAAGAGAACAATTAAAAATTCCTCCAGGAGAGAGACAGGAAATCTGCAGAGGAATTCATGCAGAACAAAATGCAATTGTTCAAGCTGCATATTTTGGAATCTCAGTGAGAGATGCGACTTTATACTGCACTCATAAACCATGTGTAACCTGTGCAAAACTTCTTATAAATGCAGGAGTAAAAAAAATAATATATGCGGAGGAATATCCTGATGAACTTGCAGATAAAATGTTTGCCGAAGCTGGAATAGAGCTTATACACATGCCTGATGAAAGTTAAAATAACAGGAGGAAGTTTAAAGGGAAGAATAATAAAATATCCATCTACAAAACACACCAGACCCACGATGGGAGTTGTAAAAGAAGCAATATTCAGTATGATAGGAAATGTGAAGAATAAAAGAGTTCTTGATCTTTTTTCCTCTGCAGGAGCTCTTGGCATAGAAGCAATATCAAGGGGAGCCAGATTCGTTGTATTTGTTGATAAATCCTCAAAAGCTTTAAAGTACCTTTCAGAAAATTTAAAAGAATTGGAAATAAAAAATAAAACTTGGATTGTTCAGCAGGATGTAATTAGATTTTTAAAAAAAAATAAGGAGAAATTTGACATTATCTTTGCAGATCCGCCTTACCGAAAAGGATATATTGATAAAATAGGAGATTTAATTGCAGAAGCCCTTGAAAATCAAGGAATCTTCATTGCAGAAACTGAAAGAGAGTTTATAGAGAAAATATTTAAAGGATTAAAAAAAATAAAGGAGAGAGTGTATGGAGATACAAAAATCACGATATTTACCAAAAATAGCAGTGTATCCAGGGACCTTTGATCCAATAACATATGGGCATATTGACGTCATAAAAAGGGCTCTTTTTTTATGTGATAAACTAATAGTAGGGGTTGCGGAAAGAAAGGAAAAAAAGCCTCTTTTCTCTTTGAAGGAAAGGGTAGAACTTGCAAAAAAATCCCTCGCATGGACGAAAAAAGTAGAAGTAGAAGGATTCAAGGGACTCCTTATAGAGTTTGTAAGAAAAAGGAAAGCAAAAATAATAATAAGAGGCTTGCGGGCAATCTCTGACTTTGATTATGAGTTTCAAATGGCTTTAACAAACAGAAAGATAGCTCCAGACATTGAAACTGTGTTTTTCTTACCTGCTGAAGAGTACTCTTATGTGAGTTCCTCTCTTGTAAAAGAGATTGCGTCTTTGGGAGGGGATATATCAAAATTTGTTCCACCTCCTGTAGTTGAGGCATTAAAAAGGAAGTTCAAAAAATAATAAATAATGATGAGATTTATTGATGAAATAGAAATCACTGTGATAGGAGGTAAAGGAGGAGATGGATGTATATCCTTTAGAAGAGAAAAATACGTTCCAAGAGGAGGACCTGATGGTGGAGATGGCGGAGATGGTGGAGATGTATGTATTATTGGGGATCCAAACCTTTCTACTCTTGCAGATTTAGAATATAGAAGAGTCTATAAAGCAGAGGATGGAGAAAACGGCAAAGGGAAAAATAGACATGGTAGGGATGGAAAAGACCTTTACATAAAGGTTCCCCTTGGAACAGATGTGTATGATGCTGATACAGGTGAATTTATAGGTAGCATCCTATCACCCGATGACAGATTAACCGTTGCTAAAGGAGGAAAGGGAGGAAAAGGAAATGCAAGATTTGCTACCCCCACAAGACGGGCTCCAAGAATAAGAGAAAAAGGGAAAGATGGTGAAAGGAGAAAACTCAAACTCGTACTCAAATTACTTGCAGATGTGGGACTTGTAGGATTTCCAAATGCAGGTAAATCCAGTCTTTTGCGAGCATTAACAGGAGCAGAACCAAAGATAGCTGAATATCCATTCACAACCCTTGCCCCAAATCTTGGGGTTTTGAAAGATGAATTTGCATCTTTTACAATTGCAGACATCCCAGGAATCATAGAGGAAGCTCACCGCGGTAAAGGACTTGGTCTATGGTTTTTAAAACATATTGAAAGGAGTAGAATACTTCTTTTTGTACTTGATGTTACCGATGAACCTATAAAAAAGTATGAGATATTAAAAAACGAAATAAAAAACTATAAAGAAGAGATTCTTTTAAAACCTTCTCTTGTAGTTTTTAATAAAATAGACCTTCTTTCAGAAAAACCCTGCTTTAACATAGATGTTCCTCATCTCTATGTTTCTGCTCTAAAAGGGGATGGAATTCAGGAATTAAAGAAAAAACTGGAGGAGTTACTTGGAAAGGTTAATTGACCTTCTATCCATTGAGGGAATAGGTGAGACAAAAGTTTATTATCTTTTAAAAAGATTTGGTTCAGCAGAAAATGTTTTTAAAGCATCTCTTGCAGATTTGGAAGAAACAATGGGAATGAACAAAGAACTTGCCTTTAAAATAAAAAATTATAAAAGAACTCAAGCAGTAAAAAATAAAATTAAAAAATTAAAGAATTTAAATATTAAAATCGTTACATTTCTTGATGATAATTACCCTTCTCTTTTAAAAAATATCTCTCCCATGCCTCCTGTACTTTTTTACAGAGGTAATCTGAAAAAAGAAGAACCCCTCCCAATAGCGATTATAGGTACAAGAAATGCCACTTCTTACGGTAAATATGTTGCTGAAAGACTTGCAGAGGAACTTGCAGAGAATGGGGTAACTATTGTAAGTGGTTTAGCAAGGGGAATAGATACAAAGGCACATAAGGGAGCTTTAAAAAAAGGTAAAACCATTGCTGTTCTTGGATGTGGTGTAGATGTTTATTATCCTCCTGAAAACAAAAAATTACAAGATGAAATAGCAGAAAAAGGAGTTGTTTTGAGTGAATTCAACATTGGAACAAAACCCATTGCTCAGAATTTTCCTTTAAGAAATAGAATAATCTCTGGACTTTCTTTGGGAGTGGTAGCAGTTGAAGCAGGCGAAAAAAGCGGTGTTCTTAACACGGTCTCCTGGGCAGCAGAACAAGGAAGAGAGGTTTTTGCAGTCCCTGGCCCCATCTATGCCAAAACATCTTCTGGCACAAATAGATTGATAAAAGAAGGGGCTAAAATAGTGACTTGTGCTGAAGATATTTTAGAAGAGTTTAATGTAAAAGAAAAAGTCAAAAGACCCGAAATTTCACTTTCAGAAAATGAGAAAAGAATAATGGAGGTTCTTTCATCAGAACCTCTTTATGTAGATGAAATAGTTGAAAAAACGGGCTTTGATATAACCAAAGTTCTTGAAATAATGTTCTCTTTGGAAATAAAAGGAGCAGTAAGACAGCTACCCGGTAAAAAATATATAGCAGAAACCAAATGAACATTTTCCTCTCTGCAGGAGAAGAATCAGGAGATGTTTACTGGTATCCGGTGGGTAAATATCTTCTAAATGAAGAAATCACAGGATATGGAGGGAAAAGAATCAAATCGTTACATCCCAATGTAAAACTGTACCAAAAAACCGATGTTTCAGGACTTTTTTTGCCACTTAGAACGATGTTTAATATAGCTTACGAGTTCAAAAGAAGAAGAAAAGAGGCAGAGCGTAGTGATATATTTGTAGGTATAGGTCTTTCAGAATTCAATTTTTTAATGGGTATCTCTTTAAAAAACAAGGTTAAAAAAAGAGTGTGTTATCTTCCTCCACAACTGTGGGCATGGGCAAAAAAAAGGGGATATTTAATAAAAAAAGCTTACGATGTAATAATTACCGTTTTTCCATTTGAATACGAGTGGTACAGGAATTTTGGTTTTAAAAATATTTTTTACTTCGGTAACCCTCTATGCAATACACTTTATAAATATAAAAAAGAGGTAAAAAAAAGAGAAAATACTTTTATTATTTTTGCAGGTTCCAGAAAAAATGAAATAAAGCTTTCAAAAAATTTTATAGAAGAGTTTATAAAAAAGTTTAAACTCTTCAAAAAAAATATTCAATTTTTTTATGCTCTCCCTTACAACAGAAGTTATAACATAAAAGGAGCAGAACCTATCTCAGGGGATAAAAAATACAAAGTACTTTCAGAAGCATGGTTTGCACTTGTTTATCCAGGTACAGCAGCCCTTGAAGTAGCACTTCTTGGGGTCCCCCATGCAATTTTTCTCCCACACAAACCATGGTGGGGAAGATTTTTAAAACTAAAAACTCTTTCCATCGCAGGACTTGTGTTGAATAGAGCAATGTTTGAGTTTATAGAACCCAGTATTGAGGTTCTTATAAAAGAAATTCAAATAATTGCAGAAAAAGATTATTTCTTTAAAAAGATCAAAAAAGATTTATGGAATACGCTTTACAATAAGGATGCTTGTAAAAAAATAGCCAACTGTATTTTAAATACATTGACTAATTCAGCAGAGAAGATATAATTAATTTATAAAAAGGAGGTGTTGATGAAAAGAGTACTTTTTATTCTTTTAATCTTACTTTTCATCTTATCGTGTGGTGGAGGGAATAAAGCAAAATGGACAATTATAGGTTATTTTGATGGAAATAACGATCTGGATACAGGCGAACTCGGTGCATCCTGGGTATGCGATGAGTTGCAACAATTGGAAAAAGTTGGTTCAACTCAGGATGTTGAAATAGTAGTATTGTTTTCTTCTCTAAAAACTGGAGGAGTAGCAAAAATATACCATATTGAACACTATGAGACAGAACTTCCTGATCAAATAAGTTCTGCTGTTCTTCAAGACTGGGGTACAAAAGATATGTCAGATCCAAAAACGCTTTCTGATTTTATAAAATATGCTGTAGAAAATTATCCTGCTGAACACTATATGCTTATCTTGATGGATCATGGAGGAGGATGGCAGGGAGTGTGTTGGGACGAGAAAAACGGAGGAGGTAATCCTATCACATTACCTGAACTTTCTCAAGCACTTTCTGATGCAGGAATTCATTTTGATATAGTATTTTTTGCAGCCTGTTTAATGGGACAGGTAGAGGTAGCATATCAGATAAAAGATTATGCAGATTATATGTGTGCTTCTCAAAATGTAATGTGGGCTAAAAACACTGTAAAATCTGAATGGCTTGATGCTCTTGTCAACGATCCTGATATGGAGGTTAAAGAACTTGCTAAAAAGATAGTTGATGCAGTTTACAATTCAGGAGTAAGGAATAATGTTCCTGTATCCATGGCTGCGATAGATCTGTCAAAAATGGATACTCTTGCTTACTGGATATCCCAACTTGCAGTAAACCTTGCAACTCAAGCAGGAGAGTACGCAGGAGAGATATACGATGCTAAAGCAAAAACAGTTCCTGATCCTGATGTTCCAGCTTTCGTAGATTTAAGAAACTTTGTAACAAATATACTTTCTGAACCCAATCTTTCAAAAATAGCATTGGTCAAAGATGCAGCAGAAGGTACTATTTCTATTTTAGATAACACAATTTTTTATACTAAAAGTAATGTTACAGAACCAAGGGGAGGTTTAAGCATTCACTTTCCGGAAAATGAACAACAGTATATGAAAGATGAATATTCTAAGATTGAATTCCCTAACAAAACTAAATGGTTAAACTTCCTTGACGCTTACATTGAAGCAGGAGGTGGTGGAAGTGTTACTTCCATCTCTGTTACAGGAACAATAACAGATTACATAGGTGTAAATAATTACTATATCTCTGCAATATTCAGTAAGGACAATCAATTAAGTGATGATGATGTAGAGGTATATGTACCTTCAGGAGGATTAAACTACAGTGTAAGAATTGACGTTCCAACAGATTATCAGAAGGAAGGGTATGTGATATTTGCTGCATGGACATGTTATGACTACTACGGTGATGGAATAGATGATATGATATTCGGATTTTATGGAGATCAAGGACAAGAACAACCTACTTATCAAGCCCTACCTTTAAAAGAAACCTATACAGGCATCAACATAGATGCAGGGTGGGTCAACAATGATGGTTGTGGAAGCAAGTTAAAGACCTCAAAAATTAAAACAGTGAGGATAAAATGATAAAGCCTGAAGACACCATAGAAGATGTTATAACCAAATATCCCAAAACAGTTAAAATATTTATGAATTTTGGTATACCGTGTATGGTATGTGGTGAGCCAATATGGGGAACCATAAAAGAAAATGCAGAAAAATACGGGGTTAAAGAACTTGATGAATTAATTAAAGCCCTTAATGAAGAAGCAAACAAACAAGAAATGTTTTTTATTAAAAAGGAGCTAAAATGATCTTTTTACTTCTTTTTCTTGATTATCCTTTCTCTCCAAATGTAAAGATATCAACTGACCCTGGCAAAATTCTAAACCAAGGAGAAAGTTCATTCGCGGTTTATAAAAATAACATCTATGTACTATGTAATACCGCAGAAAGAAGCTGGTATCCTGCAGTTTGCTTTGCCCGCTCTGAAGATAAAGGAGAAACATGGGAAGATTATAACTTTACCGATAATACCACTGGAATAACATGGCATACAGATCCTGTAGTATGTGTAGATACAAATGGAGATGTACATATATTCGTACAGTTTTATCTTTCATACATAAAACACTACAGATCCCAAGACGGAGGAAGAACCTGGGTAGATACATCTTTTGCTACAGATACCACTTCCAAAGGTAGTGTAGATAAACCATGGTTTGTTATTTATGAAGGAAAAATATATGGAGTTTGGCAGGAATTCGGAGGAAGTTCACCAGGTATAAGATTTGCCAAGTCAGTGGATGGAGGAAAAAGTTTTAAAGTAAAAACAATAGTCCCTTATATGCCAGGATTATGTGCAATAGACACCGATGAGGATGGAATAATATATGTGATAGCCTGTTCTGGTGGAAATCTTATATTTTTAAAATCAGAGGATGAAGGAGAAACATGGAGTAATGTTAAAAAAATAGGCAATGTTTATTATACTGAGGGAGCAGGTGATAGAGCATCTGTCCCTTCTCTTACTGCATGGGGCAAGGGAAATCTCTATGTGGTTTGGACAGATATAAGGTATGGTACTTGGGATATTCTTGGAATGTATTCAAAAGACGGAGGTGAAACCTGGAGCAGTATACAAGTTCTTGGAGAACCCCAAGAGGGAGGAGAATGTAAACCATGGATTACCACCGACCCTTATGGAGGTTTGCATCTTTTTTATTACAAAACCAAAGATTATCCTACAACCACTGAAAGTAAATGGTCGGTAAGATATAGATACTCCCCCTCTATTGATAGCGCGTTCCATCCATCGGTGAGAATTACTGATACTATCTTTCCTTTTTATTATTACAATGATTCAACATTCATGGGAGATTATCACATGATTCAGGCAGATAGTTATTATGTATATGCAATATGGACGGATGGAAGAGATGGGGATATGGATCTCTTCTTTGCAAAGGCAAGAATAAAGGAAGAAGGAATAGAGGAGGTACATCCACAGCATCGCTTTGTAAGCGTAGAGAAAAATATTTCTTCCCAAGAATTTTACATCTACACTTTTACCAGTAACGTTGAATTCTGTGTATTTGATGTTTCAGGAAAAGTTGTAAAAAAGGGCGTCTTTAGAAGAAAAGGAAAAAACATCTTAAGAATAGAAAAAACAGGATGTTATTTTATAATTTTCAAAAAAGAGAAAGGAATAAAAAAATTGAAATTACTGGTAATCCCTTAATTTAAAAAGGGAAAGAAACTTTTCTTTTCCTTCAATGAAATTCTGAATATAGAGAAATGGAGAGTGTTTTAATAAATTTTCTTCTTTTTCCCATCCAGTGCCAACTATTACAGTCCTTATTCCATGTTTTTTACCACAAAGAATATCTGGAATTGAATCTCCTACTATAAGAAAATTCTCTATCTTTAACTTTTCCCCTAAGATTTTTTCTGCTCTTTTCATTGCAAGAGGTACAAGGTCCTCCCTTTTTTCCTTTTCATCACCAAACGCTCCAAAGGAAAAGTAATGCCAAAGATTAAAAGTTTCAAGTTTTATTTTTGCTCCCTTTTTTATATTACCTGTTAATAAACCAAGCTCTATCTCTATATCTTTAAGTGTTTTTAAAATTTCTGTAATTCCAGGAAGGAGTTTTTTGTCTCTTTCTTCTTTTATATACTTTTTTAAAAAAACTGGATACTTTGTCCAAAACTTCTCCTCAAGGTCTTTCTGAAGATGAAGGCGATTTTTTTCAAGAATTTTTTTTAAGATTGATATATCTGTCATTCCCAGAAATGAAACATTATCAAGACTCACATGTTTCCCCCATACCTCAAGAATTGCCCTTTCAAAAGCTTTCCTTGGAGCTTTCCCTGCCTTTATAAGAGTCCCATCTACATCAAATAAAACAACTTTTATCATGGTTGGTAATAGTAAAACACTGAACTTCCAACTGGAGTATTCAAATATCTTCCCACTACAGGACATTTTACCTGTAAAATACAAAAAGCATCTCTTTCTCCATCTACAAGGGATTCAAAGTTTGCATGCCCCTTACCTATCACAACATCTGCATTCTTATACCACTCTAAAAGCTCTTCTGGAGCATTTTTAAAATCAACTCCAAGAACTCTCTTCCCTGTTGATATTAATTTTTCCTTTTTAAAACCTATCCTTACTGCTTCCTCAACAGTAATATCATTTAAAATTGGCTTTTCTCGCGCAACAATCCGATAGTCCTTAAAGTACTCTTCAAGTATATTTACTACCAATAAGTCTATCACTGCCTCTCCTGCATTATCTAAAATATATAACAATTTCCCACCTTTTTTAAGTTTTGCAGAAAAAACATTAAAATCATCTTTATCAAATTTTTTCTTTTTATAAATCAATGATTCAAAATCATATCTATCTTGTGGACCAAGATCAATTATATTACCAAGACTTGAATAGAAAAAAGCAGTATAAAGAGGATTTTTTGATTTGTTAATTTCTTCTTTGATAAGTGGAACAATTTTTTGAACTTTTTTATTCTGTTCTCTTTTTGCCTTTTTAAAAGGATCTCTACACTCCTCTTCATACATTACATTAAGTATTTCAGTAGTAAATAAACTGGGTGGAAGTTCAAGAGAAAGTGTTTCAAGTTTATTTATTCCCTTTCTTATGTAATAGTTTATCTTTTTCTCAGAAAGTTTTAAAAACCGGGCGCTTCTTTCAAGTTGTTTTATCACACATGGAATACAGCGAAGTTCAGAATGCAATTTATGTTTTTAGAGGCTTCTTTTTAGCCGCAGGGAAAAGTACATTGTTTAAGATCAACCTATATCCAGGAGAGTTTGGGAATAATTCCAGAGAAGTGGGAGGGTCTCCTATCCTGTGAGCATAGTCTTCAGGATCATGACCCCCAAGAAATGTAAAAGTTCCTTTTCCATAGTTACCATGTATATATTTTACTTCTTCTGTCCCCTTAACCTCTGCAAGAACGATAACTCCTTTTTTCAAATATTTTCTATTAAACCCTGTAGTCTGGCCTAAAAATTCCTTTATCAAAGTCACATGATTTTGCACAAGCATTGTAGGTACAGGATCATACTTTGCAGAAAAATCAAAAAGAGTAAAATAAGTATCAGGACCCCTCTTCACTGCATTATCTGTAACATCTATTGTTGAATGCTCATATATATAGGGATCTGTTACAACATCAAAGTTTTCAAAGGCAAGGGTATTTGAAAAATCAAGCTTATTTTTATAAGCAGGATCTACAGGATCACCATCAAAAACAGAAGGAACAATATCTGTTGAATGAGCAGAAAGAGCAATGTCCCAAGTATCTGTTGCAGAACACATTGCAAATACAAATCCTCCCTCTTTTACATACTCTTTCAATTTTTCTGCCACAGCAAGTTTCAATTTTGAGACTTTTTTAAAGCCAAGTTTTTTTGCCATTTCTTGATTTATTCTTACCTCCTCCTGATACCACTCAGTATTTCTATAAGATGCCCAAAATTTTCCAAATTGACCGGTAAAATCCTCATGATGAAGATGCACCCAATCATACTCCTTTATCTTTCCTGAAAGAACTTCTTCATCCCATATTACATCATATGGAATCTCTGCATACTCCAAAGCCATCCTTACTGCATCATCCCATGGTTCATGATTTGGAGGTACATATACTGCTATTTTTGGAGCTTTCTCAAGCACTATAGATTCCATGTTATTCTCTTCTATTGTCTTTCTTATTTCTACCTCATAAAATGCATCCACCACTTCAAACTTCACCCCTTTTATAAGGCATTCTCTCTTCAGCCATTTATCTTCACTGTGAATAAAGAAACTTCCTCCTCTATAATTTAACAACCACTCCACAACTATCCCTTTTTGTAATGCATGGTATGCTACTCCATAAGCTTTAAGATGATTGGTTTGAGATAGGTCCATTGGAATTAGTATTTTAAAAAAGATTATAAAGATCATGAAACTATCTCTGTTCCTTCTTTCCCATTTAAAGCATCAACCATATGATAAGGGTCTGTAATTATTACTCTTTTTCCTCCTTTTTTTAAAAACTCTATCCCTGCTTTTATCTTCGGCCCCATACTTCCTGGAGGAAACTGTCCTTCTTCAAGATACTTTTCGGCTTCTTTAACCGTGATTTTTTTAATTTTTTGGGCATAAGGTTTTCCGTAGTTTAGATAAACTGCATCCACCTGTGTGGAAATTAAAAGAGTAGTTGCATTTATCTGCGTTGCAAGTAAAGATGAAGCAAGGTCTTTATCTATAACTGCATGAATACCAACCAGTTCTCCATTTTTCCTCACCACAGGTATTCCACCTCCTCCTACGCATATCACAGAGATATCTGCACTAAGAAGTGTTTTTATGGTCTCTACTTCCACTATCTCTTTGGGCATAGGTGATGGTACAACTCTTCGGTACCCTCTTCCAGAATCTTCCTTCATTATCCAACCATACTCTTTTTGTAATTCCTCTGCTTCTTCTTTTGTGTACCAAGGCCCTATAAACTTTGTTGGGTTTTTAAAAGCAGAATCTTCTTCATCCACCACCACCCTCGTCACAATTGTTGCGATTCTCTTTTTATTTTTTCTCTTTCCCAGTTCATTCTCAATAGCCTGGGAAAGAATATAACCTATTGATGCCTGAGTATAGGCATTGGCAATATCAAGAGGAGTCTCATGGAGTAAAGGCTCTTGTTTTTTAGCAAAAAATGACTGCAAAAGAATATCTCCGACTTGAGGACCATTTCCATGCGTAATTGCAACTGTATAATCCTTTTCCATTATCTCTGCAATTCTTACTGCAGTGAGTTTTACCCTTTTCTGTTGTGCTTCATATGAAATGTACCTGGTACCCTTTTCAACCAATGAATTTCCACCCACTGCTATTACAATATACTCTTTCACATAGAATTTTAGTTAACTTTGCTTTGAAGTCAAGAAATTCTACAGCGTGAGTACCTTGGGTTGGTATCCAAGAAATTCTGCAGCTGTGAGAATCTTTTTATTTTCTATCTCAGCCTTATTCCACACTTCTACAGTTTTTTGTCTAAATTTTTTTTCTCGTGGAAGATGATGATCGTATATTATGAGTCTTGCATTTGTATTCTCAATTATTCTTACCATATTTTCTATTGCCCTTTTTAAATTTACTCTTATCAGAAGATAACCAAACATGTATGTCATCGGACCGTCAATTATGAGTATATCAGGATTCTCCTTTATTATCCATTCTGCATAATCCTCTATTATAGGGCCATTTAAATCACTGGTATGGATTAATTTTTCACCTTTGTACTCTATTACAGTTGCAAATACCCATCCAAGTTTTGAAAACTCAACACCATGAAAAAGAGGCTTTGTAAACCTTATTTTTGTATTTTTAAACTTAAACTCCTTACCTTCAGCAAATTTTATTTTTAATTGGCCAAAATCCTTTTCAGGTATTCTTAAATAAGAATTCCATTTCTCTGCCAGCACAGAAAACCACTTTACTCCCTTTTTTAAAATTTCCTTCCTTCTTTTAGTATAATCTCCAAAATCTCTATTCACTGCAACAGAAATTTCTTTTAATGGGTCAGGATAACTCTTGTTCTGCTTTTCCCATGTTTTTTCAGGGTTTCTTATATTTCCAAATTTTTTAAACAGTTTATAATAAAACTGCTCTGCTCTTTTCCTTTGAGAATCATTGATATATTCGTTTGGATTTTTTGCAAAAATAATTTTGTTTGCATATATTTCTAATTCATCTGGAAAGTAATGGTCATGATGATAATGAGATATTACAATTATATCTGCTTCTTTTGCAGCTTTTTTTATGGCTTTTTTACCTTCTCTTTTCCATAACATCTTCTTATAATTACTTGCAGGAAATCCTTTCTGCATTGCTGCAATCCCAGGATCTATAAGTACCGCAACATCCGGTGTTTTTACAAGTGTACACGAACTCTTTGCTCCCATTGAATCAAACCATACTGGAATAAATTCTAATAACCTATTTTTCAACAGCTTCCTTTATTATTCCTCCAGCTACAACCCTATCTTTTTTATCATAAAAACAAGCTATCTGCCCTGGGGTAACTGCTTTTTGAGGAGTCATAAATTCCACATGTAGTTCATCCTTTTTTCTTCTGACCAAACATTCTGCTTTTCTATGCCTGTATCTTATCTTCACCCATAATTGCTCCTCTGCTATATCTTTGTAAAAGTTAACACTTTCTACAAACATTTTTTTAAAAAAAATTTTTTCTGCCTCAGCCACAATAACAAGATTTTCTTCAGGTATTATCCTCTTTACATAAAGAGGAACATGATAAGAAATCCCTACTCCTTTTCTCTGCCCAATGGTAAACCTGTAATACCCATTATGTACTCCAAGAATTTTACCATCTTCTGTTATAATTTTTCCTTCTTTTTTCCCAAAAATCTTCTCAAGAAATTCCCCAGTAGTTTCATCTTTCAAAAAACATACATCCTGACTCTCTCCTTTTTTATCAATAAGTCCATTTTCCTCTGCAATTTTAACCACATCTTCTTTTGTTAAATTCTCAAGAGGAAAAATAGCATTTTTAAACCATTCTTGAGGTATAAGACATAGAAAATACTCTTGACTTTTACTCTTATTCTTTCCTGGCTTTAAAAATACTTTATCTTTCTCTTTTTCCAGACCTGCATAATGCCCAGTGGCTATTTTATCCGCCCTTATTTTTTCTCTATATTCTAAAAGAATTTTAAACTTTATCTCTCTATTGCATATATTGCAGGGATTTGGAGTTCTTCCTCTTTTATACTCCTCAATAAAATACTTCACCACCTTTTCTTGAAATTCCTCTTGAGCATCCACCCTTATCAGTTGAATACCAAGCAATGCACATACCTTTTCTACATTTCTTATATCACAACATTTTGATTCGCCTATTTCAATATTGACACCGTATACCTCGTATCCCTTTTTTTTTAATAAAAACGCTGCAACTGAACTATCCACCCCTCCACTCATTCCAACAACTACTCTCATTGCTCAAGAAAAAACTGAATTAAAGTTCTTGTTCCAATACCAGTTCCTCCCTTTTTTAAATATCCTTTATCCTTTTCATATATCTCTTTTCCTGCAACATCTATATGTAGCCATTTTGATTTCTCAACAAATTCCTTCAAAAACATTGCAGCAGTAATAGGAGAGGCTTTTCTGCCACCACTATTCTTTATATCTGCATAAAGACTTTTTAACTGCTCTTTGTATTCAGGAAACAACGGCATTTCCCAAAATTTTTCTCCTGTAAATTCTCCTGCCTTTATCAACCTTTCAACAAGGGATTTTTCATTTGAAAATACAGCAGAAGTAACATCACCAAAAGCAACTACAGAACCACCGGTAAGTGTTGCAATATCTATTATTGGATCCGCTCCAAGTTCTTCTGCATAAGAGATAGCATCTGCAAGGATAAGCCTTCCTTCTGCATCAGTGGATATTATTTCAACTGTTTTACCTTTATACCCAGTTAAAATATCCCCGGGTTTTATTGCCTTTCCATCAGGCAAATTAAAAACAGCAGGAACCATTCCCAGAATATTTTTCTTTATACCTAATTTTGCAAGAGCATAAATAACAGCAAAAACCACAGCTCCCCCTGCCATATCCCCTTTCATGGTATCCATTCCTTGAGATGGTTTTAAGGAAATCCCTCCACTATCAAACATTACTCCCTTACCTATAAGACCATACCATTTATCACTTTTTTCATCTCCCTTGTATCTTACAATGATAAGTCTTGGAGGATATGCACTCCCTCTTCCTACACCAAGTATTAACCCAAATCCATTTTCTTCAAGCCATCTTTCATCCTTTACCTCCACTTCTACCCCTATCTCTTCAAACATTTCTTTTACTCTTTCTGCAAAGTTTTCAGGCGTTAATACATTACTCGGTTCATTTATAAAATCTCTTGCAATATTTTGCGCCTCTGCAGTTATCCTCCCTATTCTTATTCCTTTCTCAATTTCTTTTACTTTTTCTTCATCTATATCAATAATTTCAAGCTCTTTAACATCACATTCATCTTTTACCCTTTTCATATACCTTTTGAATTCATATACTCCAAGCAACACTCCTTCAATGATACATTGGGAAGACAAAAACGCTTTCATCCCACCTATCCCTGCTCCATGGAGAATGGTTGTAATTTTATCTATTCCTCTCTGTTTTGCCTCCCTTGCAAATTTAGAGGCAATAAATCTTATTGTATCAAAGTTAAACTCTTCAGGTCTTCCCAAACCTATTATCATTATTCTTTCTGCAGGTATTTTACCCTGAGTATAAATTATTGTAACCTCTCCTTTTTTACCTTTAATCTCGTTCTTATTGATAAGTTCTGAAATTAACCCTCCAATAGCTTTATCAACAACTCCTGTAGCTCCCTTAGGGGTTTCAACTCCCTCAAATAGATTAACAACAAGCAAGGGGGTTTCTACCTCTGTTACTGAAATTTTTTTACTTATAATCTGCATAAAACCTCCTTGTTAATTTTCTTCAATACTTCACAATCTATTTTAATTTCTATCCCTAAAAAGTCAAATATATGATTAAGTCACCACCCAAATCTTAACCAAAAACAAAACCTTTTCCATATTTTGGAAAGTAAATTTTCTACAGCTTGACATTTTAAAATTTATAGGTATTCTTCTCTGTTGGCACAAAATTTCAGAAAAGGAGGTACACAATGAAAAAACACCTTTGCTTATCACTCATAATAGTGAGTTTTCTGCTTGCCCAAAAAGTGGTGGTACAGACCGATTGGCATGGTGGTCCTGGGGTTCTGGGTCCTGTGGATGACTGGGGAATATACTTCTTCTCCTCAACAAACATAAACTATCTCTATGAGTATGGAAGGATCTCCCTTGCAGCTGAGATGAATACCTCTCCTACAAGAATACAGATATTTGATGAAAGAACCGGGTCTCAGGTGCAGACGGGAGACCTTGACAATGATGGTGATGCTGATGTTGTGG
>CAYQJV010000021.1:0-25487 GCA_964417925.1 uncultured bacterium
GAAGTTTTTCCATGCCTTTTGGGAAGTATTTTTCGGTTAATATGGGTTTAAGATATGGGGATGAGATAAACTATTATGCAATCCCACCTGAGTTAGGGAAGGTTATATATCCTTTTTTTGAGATTGATTTTGGTTTGGAGAAATTTTCTATAAAGGGCTCCTTTAATCGGTATATTCTTAAGGGTAAAGATGACGAACCGGTATACGATGCAAAGACATTCAGTGCTGAGTTGAGGCTTATTTTTACAGACTATTTGAATTTCAGGCTTTGGGGGACATATTCTTCCTCCACCAATACTTTTCTTTTTTCTCCTTTGCTTGCCTTTGAGTTTTCTCCGCTCACTGTTTTTTATCTTGGAGTAAATTACAATATTTACCAGCAAGAAGAGAATGAGGGCAAGGTGTTTTTAAAGTTGCAGTATCTTTTTAAGTTCTGATTAAACTTGTAATCTTGCTTGAACCAAGTGTTTTTAAACACCACATCTATTCCAACCAGTTAAGTTGGGCAACCTCCAGAGAATGAAAAATTTCAGAAACATATTGGACTTGATAAAAAATAATAGCATTTTTTGATAGATATGGGGCTGATGTTAAGAGAGGCTTCTGGAGTATCAAGGTCTACACTTGCTGTAGGAAGAAAGGGATAAAATTTCTTCTCAATCTACTGGGGGCAAAGATAAAATACAGTCCAATGTATTATGGAATTCTACATTTGCTTGACAGAATTTCTATAAAATGTATACTTAACAAAAAGGAGGTGTTATGTGGTTTTTGGTTTTTGTCATAATTCCTGAGATAAGAATAGGTGTGTTAAGTAAAACCGATGATATGTGGAGTAAGGAGATGGAGAAAAAAATAGTGGATATATTGAATGATATGAAAAGATTTAGTGTGCACAGCACACAACAAATTGAGGAGTATAAAGATTCTTCGGTTAATTTTATAATGAACAAGTTTGATCTTGACTATTTACTTGTTGGTAAAATGGAAAGGATAGAATCGGATATAAAGCCCTATGCAGATATAAAGGATACAGTGTATGGAGGGTACAAAACAGTAGCTATTGCTGTGATGGATTATGAGTTGAGGATATACCAGAGGGATAAGAAAACACCAAAAATAAAGCGGTTTACGGGATCAGGAGAGTCTTCTCTTTTCGCCAGTAGAGAGGATGCTGAAGAAGAGGCATTTAGAGATGTTGTTTACTCTCTTGAAGATTATTTGAAGAAATTTTTTGCATTGAGGGGAAAGGTAATGAGAAAATTTGGAAGAAGAGTTGTTGTAAATCTTGGAGAGAAAAATGGAATAGAAGAGGGTATGGTGTTTATTGCTAAAGGAAAGAAAGGATATGGATTTTTTGTAATAGATGAAGTTGATGTGGATAGTTCTTCAGGGAGAATAATTAAGGGTGCATCAAAAATAAGGAAAGGTTATAGGATAAAGGAATGTCCCTATGGGGTGGGTTTTGTGTACTTAGATGCAGGTTGGATGGGAGTTCCTCTTGTAATAGAGGATGTAGAGGAATCTGCTTATGGGGGATTTGTATCTGTAAAAGCAGGAAGAAGATATAGATGTGATGTGGGGTTTTTGCTTTCTTTTTCTCCCAAAATATTCCCTTTAATTGATGTGGGTTTTTCTCCATCTTTTTTCATAGGAGAAAATCTTTCGTTTGGGCCTCTTGTTAGGGGGAAAATCTTCTTTGTTTCTCAACACTGGGAATCTACAGATGGAGGAAAGGTTCTTGAAGAAACCGAAGGTAGCGCTACAGGTACCGGAGTAGGTGCAGGAGCAGGTATTGCATTACAATTTGAAATAGAAAAAATACAGCTTTCTCTGTCTTTTGAAAAGCAGATATCCACTACCATATCTCAATGGATGTTTTCAAATGAGGTGGATGATGAGACTAAAACAGAGAAAGTTCCAGAGGATTACCTTGAAATAAAGAGGTTTAAACTTGGAGACTATATGTGCAGATTTGGGATAGGTATTAATTTTGAAATTTACTGAAGAAACCAAAAGGAGATAAAATTACGTTATTCATTTTATTTTCATTTTTAATCTCAGAATATACTGCTTTTAATATAGCGGTAAAAAAAGCAAGGGATGAATGGCAGAATATTGAGTTTTCAAAGGCATTTAGATACTATACTCCTTCTGGTGATCCTGTAGCTCTATGTTGTGTTTTTTCTATTGAGAGTTCAGGAAGAGTAAATGCCTTTGATAAAAGTTTTAGAGAAATAACTAAGGAGTGGAAAAAAGGAGATTATGGTTATGTGGTGGTAGCAGTGGATAAGAGATATCCTCCTGTAATTGAGATGTCCAACACACTTCCGCCAATACAGGTGAACCTTTCTAAGATTTTGGCTCTTAGGCCTGGATATAGATTTTCTAAGTATATTTACCTTTCACCACTTGAAGAATGGTTTGAACTGATAGGGATTAAAGATACAGTATATATTAATGCTTATTCTTTGGTTAATGAAACCCAAAAGGTTAAATTTCTTAAAAAACAGAACATATTAATGAAATATGAAGAGGATCTGAGGTGGAGGAGGATAGATCAGGCGTCTTTTGTTACTGTAGAAGAAGGATATGTAAAGGATGTTCCTTATGCTTTTTGGAGTTATGGGTGTTCTCCTACTGCTTCTACAATGATAATGGCGTATTGGGATGAAAGAGGGTATGGAAGACTTGTAGATTACTACTTTGACCGATGGGACAATGTTGAGAAAGGAAATGACTTAAATCTACATAACATTCACAGAGAACTCGCCATAGGAATGCATACAGACTCAATGTATTCAGGAGGAACAGGATTGGATAATATTACCCCTGGGCACATATATGCTGCCAACACGGTGAATAAATACAGTTTTGAATGTTATTCAAGTAGTCAAGGCAATGCTTCAAATTCCTGGAATTTTAGCATGATAAAGGATGAGATAGATGAAAAAAGACCTGTTCACTGGGCGGTTTTAAATTACGACTACTATGGATACAAAATAAATCATTCAGTTTGTGCAGTAGGATATAAAATAGATGATGCAGGAGATACTTTGATAAGGGTGCATAATACTTGGACAACGGGTGAACCTTTGTGGGCATTACATACTCCTGGTTCATATTCATATGTATATCCAGTGCATCCAAAAGGGGAGATAGAAGAAGATATAAGGTTGGAGTTTCCCAGAAATGGTGAAAAGTTAGTGAGAGGAATTTCTTATCCGCTGATATGGAGCTACAAGGGGAATAATTTCAGTGAAGTTAAGGTGTGGAAAATAAGTTTTAGAGAAGGTAATAAACAATGGTTTGCAGAGTGGGAACTTCTTGGAACTGTTGAAGAAGGTAATGTTTTCAGATGGATACCGGAGAAGAGCGAAGAGGTTAGATTTCAGGTTGAGCTTTATTATGGTTTTACACTTCTTGCCTCTGATGGTAGTGTTATCAAGAGTGAAATCATAGACCCTCCTGATGAAAATATAGTTTTTCATTATCCAATAGATGCTAATGCGTATACTATTTCTTTTTATGGAAATGAAATGGCAGTTGCGAAAGGAGCAGGAGGCATTGAAGTTTTTACCATCAGCCAAGATGGGATTTTTCCTGATACTTCTCTTGATGATTTTATTTCTTATAATGTAGTTACGTATGGGAAATATATTTTTGCAGATAATGGGAAGAAGTTATTAAAGATTTCATGGGATTCAATGGGTGTAGAAAAGGAGCATTCGGTAAGTTATTTAGCAAGGAGGATTGTGGTTTCTCCACAATATGTGATTTTTTTAACCAGAAATTATTATCTATATGTATTTGACCATAATCTTATTCTTGTTGATTCTCTATATATTAACAAGGCATACTCTGTATGTATAGATGCTAATAATTTGCTGGTAGGAACCTTAAAAGATACGGTTTTTATTTTTTCTATAAATCATAAATTAACACCATCAGATACCTTAGTAGTTTCTGCTTCAGTAATAGATATGGAGATTAATGGAAATCGGTTGTACGTAGCCCATGGTATTGCAGGGGTTGGAGTGTATGATTTAGACGCAAAAGCAAAGATAGATTCTTTACAATGGGAGAATGATAGAATTACCAAATTGAAGATTTGTGGAGAATATCTTTATTGTCTTGGGGCGAATTCCATTTATGTATACTTGTTAAATTTAAATAAATTGGAGTACGTTAAAAGTTTTGGTTGTATTGAAAAACCTTATGCAGTGGTAAAACGCGGTAATTATATCTATGTAGCCGATGGTAAAAATATAACTGTTTGTTATTCCTCTTATCCTGGAGTAGAGGAAAACAACGAAATTACAATGAAAATTCCAAATGTGTTTTTCAGTATTGAACATTTGAAAAAATATTTAACTTCTTTTAAAGGGAGAATAAAAATATATACATCTGATGGCAGGTTTATCACGGATTTAAAGGGATTAAAAGAGAATAAAATATTTCCTTCAGGAGTTTATTTTGGAGTAATAGAAAATAAACGGCAAAGAAAAAACTTCAAACTTGTATTGCTGAAATAGAACGGTGGTTACTCTTTTACTATAGCAGTATCCATAAATTCGGTATTGTAGGATATTCCATAATTGCCATTTTTATCTACGATTATTAGACCCAATTCACATTTTTTTCTTTTCATTTCTGCTACAACTATGCTGGCTGACTCTTGGGCAGTGTGATTTTGCAGTAGGTCAACGGCTATTTTTGCTACCATGTTTTTTGCTATAGCTTCTCCATGTCCTGTAACAGAACATGCTCCGAGTTTTGACGCATAGGTTCCGCATCCTATTAAAGGGGTATCTCCAATCCTACCTGGGAGGTGAAACATTATTCCACCTGTTGATGTAGCAGCAGATTTTATGCCCTTTTTATCAATTGCTACTGCCCCGACAGTGCCATATCCATATAGTTTTTTGAATTTTTCTATATTTTTGAAAAATCTTGGTTTCAATTTTTTAAACATTTCTAATCTCTCTTTTGTTATAGGATTAAAGTCTTCAAATCCCATTATTCTTGCAAACTTTGTTGCTCCTTCTCCTGCAATGAGTATGTGGTCTGTTTCTTCTGCAACCTTTCTTGCTACAAGCACAGGATTCTTTACTCTTTTTATACATGCCACTGCACCGAACAATCCGTCCTCTCTTGCAACAGCTGCATCCATTTCAACATCTTTTTCCAAAGAAAGATAAGAGCCGTATCCTGCATTGAATAGTGGAGAATCTTCAAGAATTTTTACTGCTTCTATTACTGCATCCAAAGAATCTCCGCCATTTTTAAGAATTTCGTATCCTTTTTGAGCTGCTTTTTGGAGTAATTTTTTTCTTTGTTCTTTTTTCTCTTTACTTTTATAGTATAATTTTCCTGCACCCCCATGTACTACTATTAGAGGTCTCATCATATATAAGTCTACAGTTAATTTTACTGAAAGTCAAAGTTTTTGTAACCTTTGAGATTAATGGGATAGTAGTGTAGGATGTTACTTTTATAAGTTTTGGATGGGAAATACAAATGGAGTAGATTATGTAAATTTAGAGAAGATTGACGAAGAATAACAAGAGGCCGGTTAAAGAGTTGATTTTTTTTATTTTACAGGTATAATCTTTCATGAGAATAGCAGTTACTGGAGGAGCAGGTTTTATAGGATCTCATGTGGTGGATCTTTACATCAAGCACAATCATCAGGTGTTTGTAATAGATGATTTGAGCAATGGTAGAGAAGAGAATGTGAACTCAAAAGCAGAATTTTTTAAAGAGGACATAAGGAATTATGAAAAAATAAGAGAGATTTTTAAAAAAGTAGAACCTGAAGTAGTTAATCATCATGCAGCTCAGATAATGATTACAAAATCCATTGAAAATCCTTCTTATGATGCAGAGGTAAATATAATAGGGACAGTTAATCTCTTAAAATTGTGTGTGGAGTTTAATGTGAAAAAATTTATTTTTGCATCCACAGGTGGTGCAATATATGGGAATCCAGATAGAATTCCTGCAGATGAGGATACTTTTCCTTCCCCCCTTTCTCCTTATGGGATATCAAAGTTTTCTGCAGAGAGGTATGTTCTGTTTTTTGAAAGGGAGTTTGGCATTCCTTCTGTTATTTTGAGGTATGGGAATGTGTATGGCCCAAGGCAGGATCCTTACGGAGAAGCAGGGGTAATAGCCATCTTTTCAAAAAGAATACTTGAAAAAAAACCTTGCATTATCTATGGAAATGGGAATCAAACAAGAGATTTTGTTTATGTAGAGGATGTAGCAGAGGTGAATCTTCTTGCTCTGGAGAAAATCAAAACTGGAATATATAATGTAGGGACGGGTAAGGAAACCTCTGTGAACAGAATTTTTGAAATTCTTAAAGATATTGAGCCTTCTGCTCAAAAGGAATATGCGCCTGCAAGAAAAGGAGAGGTATATAGAATTTCTCTTTGTATTGATAGACTATCAAAATCTACGGGTTGGAAGCCTGCATGTTCTATAGAAGAAGGTATAAGAAAAACCTTTAGGTATTTTAAAGAAAATGGTTGAGTTGTCCATAGGAAATGCAAGGATCCTGCAATATACTGATGCTGGTATTGAAGTAATAAATGGGGTAATTTATATAGAAAATGGTAAAATAAAAGAGATAAAACAATATGGAGATTTTGAAATTGATGCAGAAGGAAGATGTGTTATTCCAGGATTGATAGATCCACACACTCATTTGATTTTTGCAGGAAAAAGAACTGATGAGTTTGAAAAAAGATTAAAAGGGAAAAGTTATGAAGAAATAGCAAAGGAAGGAGGGGGTATTTTTTCAACCGTGAAAAAGACAAGGAAGGCATCTTTTGAAGAGTTGTACGAGGAGGCAAGAAAGAGATTGTTGGTGTTGTTGAAAAGGGGAGTCACAGTTGTAGAGATAAAATCAGGTTATGGGCTTGATTATGAAAACGAGCTCAAAATTTTAAAGGTGATAAAAAGATTAAAGGAGAATTGTCCTCAGGCGATATTTTCTACATTTTTAGGGGCTCACGCTTTTCCAAATAATATGAAAAGGGAAGATTATGTAAAACTCTTAATTGAAAATATAATTCCATCTGTAAAAGATTATGCAGAGTTTGCAGATGTTTTTTGTGATGTAATTGCCTTTACTCCTGATGAGGCACGAAGGATTTTACTGGAGGCAAAAAGGCATGGGATGAAACCAAAAATTCATGCAGATGAACTTTCCTATAGCAGAGGAGCAGAAGTTGCAGCAGAGTTGAATGCAGTTTCTGCTGATCATCTCCTTTATTCCTCCAAAGATGGGTTGTTAAGGATGAAGGAGAGAGGGGTTGTACCAGTTCTTCTTCCTTCTACCTCTTTCTTTTTGGACAAGAGAAAAAAACCAGAGATAGAATTTATGAGGGAAAATAATATTCACTTTGCTGTGGGGTCTGACTTTAATCCAGGAAGTTCTCCTTATCTCTCTCCATTTATTGTAATGCATATAGGTTGTATTTACTATGGACTTACCCCAGAAGAGGTGATAAAGGGAATGACTATAAATGCAGCAAAGGCTCTTGGAATTGGAAAGGAAAAGGGAAGTATTGCTAAGGGTAAGGATGCGGATCTTGTAATACTGGACACCGATAACTACATTGATATGATTTACATGCCAGAAAATGACTGGGTGTGGAAGGTCATCATTAAAGGAGAGTTGGTTTATGAAAGAGGAAATAGTTAAGTTTTTGGGAAGCGAAGAAGAGCGCAGAAAGAATATAATAGCAGATAATCCATATGCAATACTTGCAGAGATTCTTGTGACAAGAAGTTACACATCGCAGTTGTTAGAAAAAGTTGTTTCAGGGTTAGTTGAAAGACAGGATGAAGATGCTTTGTATTTGCTTGGGACAGTGGTGAGAGACCCGATTCAGAAGGCAGAGATTGTAAGAAAGGCGGGAATGATAAAAAGAGCACTTGAGATACTTTTGAACTCCTTAGTGGAAGAGGATAGGGAAACAGCACGTAAGGTTGCAAGGAAAATTCAGGAGATTGCAGAGGAAAACACAGAACTTCTTCTTTCTATAGCCAGAATTTTAAAAAAAAGAGGTTTAAATGAAGATGCAAAGCTAATAGGAGAGACAATACTTTTTAAACTTCAGGGAGCAGGAAGGTATGAAGAGTCCTTTGAAATACAGAAAAAGTATAAGGAGATTTTTGAATGAGAGAAGAAACTCCAAAAAGTAAAATAGAGACTGCAAATCTTCTTTTGACATTAGGGTTGAAAGATGCTGCGGTAGAGCAGTTGTACATGGCAGCAGACCTTTATGAGAAGAAAAATGAAGTGCATGAGGCATTAAAGATATACAAGAAAATTTTAGAAATAAAACCTGAAGAAAAATTTGCAAAGAAAAGGGTAGAGGAGATAGAAGGTAAGAAAGAACCTGTTTTTTCTGAATCTCAGAAGATTGATACGCAGAGTTTTGAAGTTTCAGGAGAAACACTTGTTGAGACAAAACCTGCTAAAAAGATGGAGAAGCCTCAAGAAATTGAGTTAGATGTTAAGAGTCTCTATAGATTTATAGATGAATATGAAGATTGTAAAAAGAGAAGAGTAGATGTAATTCAGTTTCTATCCAGCCTCGGTATGTATGATTTAGCAGAAAAAGAGATAAGGAGTTTGGTTATAGCATTTCCAGATAGAGATAGTTTTGAATTTGCAAAAAAGATGCTGGAAGCACAAGGAAGAGATTTTTTTAAGTTCATGGAGGAATTAGCACAAAGTAACTATCCTGAAGGAATAGTCTCAAAAATACTTTCCTATCTTGAGAAGATATATGCAGAAAAAGGGATGCAGGATAGACTTCAGGAATTGAAGAAAAATAAATCATCTCAAGGGAATATTCAGTTTATCTGATATGGGATATGAAACCTTTTATAGACTAAAGTACGAGCCTTTTGCAATAAAGCCTGATCCAAGATTTTATTTCAATAGTCCTCAACATGCAATTGCAAGAGAGTACCTTTTGCATGCTGCAACAAAAGGAAGAGGACTTGCCCTTCTTATGGGACCAATAGGAACAGGTAAAACTACACTTGCAAGGAGGATATTTAATGAGTTAAGTGTAAATGAGGAGTATAACCTTGGGATGATCGTATTAACCCACTCAGTAACTCCACTTGAGCTTTTAAAAAGGATAGCAAAGGTGTTGGAGGTTGAGGAAGATACAGAAGAGGTTTCTTCGCTTTTCTCAAAGATTGTTGAAAGATTGTTTGAAATTTATGAAAACCGCCAAAAAGCAGTAATATTTATAGATGAGGCAAATAAACTTGAAAATCCAGATTCTCTGGAAGAAATAAGAGGATTTGTAAATCTTGAAACAGCAGAAGGTAATAAACTTGTTACCTTCATTCTTATTGGACTTCCTGACCTTGAGATGCAAGTGGCCAAGAATCCTGCCCTACACCAGAGAGTTGCAGTGAGGATATATCTCAATCCAATGGCTCCAGATGCTGTGAAGGCCTACATAAGGCATAGAATAAGAATAGCAGGGAGAGATGATGATATATTCAGTGAAAAGGCAATGGAACTTATAGCAAAATATTCAGGAGGTACTCCAAGACTTGTGAACATACTGTGTGATAATTCCCTGATTGAGGGATATATACAGAGGAAACCTGTGATAGATGAGTATATTGTTGAAAGAGTTGCAAGAAACCTTAACTTAATTCCTTCAGAGATCTGAAAAAAGCAGATCTTCACATACATACAAGGATGTCTGATGGTACCGATTCTCCTGAAGATATTTTTAAAAATGCAAAGAGATTGGGTATTGATATTGTGTCTATTACAGACCATGATACCATTTCTGCTTTAAGAGATGCAGAGATTATCGCAGAAGAGATGAATATGGAACTTGTACCCGGTGTTGAGTTGAGTTGTGAATATTATGGAGAGGAGGTGCACATACTGGGATACTATATAGAGTTTAAAAACGAAGAGCTTGAAGAGGAATTAAAATGGTATCAGAAAAAAAGGGTGGAAAGGGTAAAAAAGATTCTTGATAAACTTCAGCAAGTAGGAATACATCTTACAATGGAGGATGTAATAGAGTTTTCTCAGGGGGAATCTATGGGAAGGATGCATGTTGCAAGGGCCCTGATAAAACGAGGATATGCTTCAGATATAAAGGAGGTATTTGCAAGGTTTTTAAGTAAAAATGGAATTGCCTATGTACCTAAACCCAGGCTTTCAATAGAAGAGGCTATAGGATTTATAAAGAAATACAAAGGTGTTCCAGTGCTCGCGCATCCTGGAATGTATAAAAGAAAGGATGAAATAATAAATTTTGCTATAAAAAAAGGTATAGAAGGAATAGAAGTATGGTATCCTGAACATCCTACTCAACTTACGGAAAGATTGCATGAAATTGTATTAAAGAACGATTTGGTTCCTACAGGGGGCTCTGATCACCATGGTAAACCGAAAGAACTGCTTGGTAGTATAATGATAGATGAGAAATATGTAAGGATGCTTGCACGCAGAAGTCAATATGAGTTTTGTTGAGGTTTTCCTGTTTGGTGCACTGCAGATAGTGAGGTTAAAATATGAAGGAGGTGGGGATTGGTACAATGATCCAGATGCAATTCCTAATTTATGTGAGGAAATTGAGAAAAGAACAAATGTTGATGTGATTTTTGAAGAGAAGATACTCTCTCTTAAAGACCCTGAAATATTTTCCTATCCAATTCTATTTATTACAGGGCATGGTAATATAAAATTTTCAGCAGAAGAAATAAAAAATTTGAGAAAGTATCTGGAGGAAGGAGGTTTTTTGTATGCAGATGATGATTATGGAATGGACAAAGCATTTAGAAGAGAGATTAAAAAGGTATTTCCAGATGCAGAACTTGTTGAACTTCCTTTTTCTCATCCAATATACCATATTTTTTACGAATTTCCCAACGGTCCTCCTCAGATACATAAACACTACGATGGACCTCCTAAGGGATACGGGATATTTTATGCAGGAAGATTGGTCGTTTATTATACCTATAACTCCAATATAAGTGATGGTTGGACAACTGCACATAATGATCCTCCAGAAAAAAGGGAACAGGCTTTTAGAATGGGAATAAATATTGTTTTATATTCTCTTATATTTTAAAAAATGCTATAAAATTTGACTTTGGAAAAAATCCATATAAAATCATAAGATGGAAAACAAAGAGTTTTCTAAAAGATATACTCCAGAAGAAATAGAGGATAAATGGTACAGGTATTGGGAGGATAAGAAGTTATTTCATGCAAAAATAGATAAGGATAAAAAACCATATGTAATTGTGATTCCTCCCCCAAATGTTACAGGAGTACTTACCTTAGGGCATGTACTCGATAACACATTGCAGGATATCTTAATAAGGTACCACAAGATGCGTGGATATGAAACCTTATGGATACCAGGTACAGACCATGCAGGAATTGCAACACAGGTTGTAGTTGAACAAGAGATAGCAAAACAAGGGTTGAGAAAAGAAGATCTTGGAAGGGAAAAATTTTTAGAGAAAGTATGGGAATGGACAGAAAAACACAAAAATATAATAAGACAGCAGCTTAAAAAGCTTGGATGCGCTCTTGATTGGGATAGAGAAAGATTTACTCTTGACCCTGGGTTATCAAAAGCAGTAAAAGAGGTTTTTGTGAGGTTGTATGAGAAAGGGCTTATCTACAGGGGTAAATATATAGTGAACTGGTGCCCAAGATGTCATACTGCTCTCTCAGATGAGCAGGTTGATCATAAAGAAACCGATGGATTTTTATACTATCTTCGTTATCCTTTTGCAGATGGTTCAGGATATATAACTGTTGCAACTACAAGGCCTGAAACAATGCTTGGGGATACTGCAGTTGCAGTACATCCTGAAGATGAGCGATACAAAAATTTTATAGGGAAAGAGGTAATAATTCCTCTTGTTGAGAGAAAGGTAAAGATAATTGCAGATACTACAGTGGATCCAGAATTTGGTACAGGCGCTGTAAAGGTAACTCCGGCACATGATCCAGTAGATTTTGAGATTGCAAAACGACATAATCTTGAATTTGTTGTGGTTATGGATACAAAGGCAAAGATGAATGAGAACGCAGTGGGTTACAAGGGGCTTGATAGATTTGAAGCAAGAAAAAAGATTGTTGAAGATTTAAAGAAAAAGGGATTTTTTGAAAAACAGGAGCTCTATAAAATTTCCATTGGATACTGTGAAAGATGTAAGACTGTGATTGAACCCTATCTTTCAGAACAGTGGTTTGTAAGTATGAAGCCTCTTGCCGAACCTGCGATAAAGGCTGTAAAAGAAGGAACGATAAAGTTCTATCCAGAGAGATGGAAAAACCTCTATTTTCACTGGATGGAAAACATAAAAGACTGGTGTATATCACGGCAGTTGTGGTGGGGTCATAGAATTCCTGTGTTTTACTGCGATGAGTGTAAAAAACAGTTTGCTTCAAGAGATGAGAATCCCTCCTGCCCTTACTGTGATTCAAAAAAGGTTCATCAAGACCCAGATGTTTTGGATACTTGGTTTTCTTCTTGGTTATGGCCTTTTTCTACTTTAGGATGGCCTGAGGAAACAGAAGATTTAAAATATTTCTATCCCACAACAACTCTTGTTACAGGATGGGATATAATCTTTTTATGGGTTGCAAGAATGATAATGGCAGGATATGAATTTACAGGCAAAGAGCCTTTTAAAAATGTGGTATTTCATGTGATGATAAGAGATGCTCTTGGAAGAAAGATGTCAAAAAGTCTTGGAAATTCTCCTGATCCTCTTGAGCTAATTAAAAAATATGGAGCAGATGCTTTGAGGATCGGTCTATTACTTATTACTCCTAAGGAGCAGGATATAATCTATTCAGAGGAAAGAATCCTTGCAGGAAGGAACTTCTGTACTAAGATATGGAATTCTGCAAGATTTTTGTATCTTTCAAGGGAAAATGAAGTTCCTGAAATTCCTGATGAAATAGATGCATTTGATGAGTGGATACTTGATAAATTGAAGAGTACTAAAAAAGAGATAGAAAGATTGCTTAAAGAACATGATTTTTACAATTCTGCAAGACTTCTTTATCAGTTTTACTGGCATGAATTTTGCGATTGGTATATTGAATTTGCGAAGATAGGTAAAAAGGAACATAACAAATCTTTAAGTGTTGCATTGTTTGTTTTGAAAAATTCTCTAAAAATGCTTCATCCGTGGATTCCATTTGTTACAGAAGAGCTCTGGCATAGAATGGAGTTTGGAGAAGAAAGTATTCTTACTTCAGGGTGGGTTGATGAATTTGAAATTAAAAAAGAAAACAAAGATAAAGTAGAAGCACTTATAGAAATTATAAGGGGAATAAGAAACATAAGGGGAGAAATGAGAATCCCTGAGAGCAAAAAGGTAAACGCAGTATTGAATCTAAAGTCAAAGTATATTGAGTTTTTCAAAGAGAATGAAGTTTATGTAAAAAATCTTGCAAAGGTTGAAAATATTATGTATTCATCCGAGAAACCTTCTGGTGCATCTTCCTTTGTTGGAAATTTTGGAGAGGTTTATGTGCCACTTGCAGGGGTGATAGACTTAGCAAAGGAAAAGGAGAGGCTTAAAAAGGAGAAAGGAGAACTTGAAAGAGAACTCGGAAAGACAATAAAAAGACTTAAAAATCCTGATTTTCTTGAAAAAGCACCTATGAGTGTTATTGAGAGAGAAGAGGAGAAGAAAAAGAGATTTGAGGAGAAAATAAAGAGAATAGAAGAGATATTAAAAAGTATAGAATAAGGAGAATAGATGAAATATGCTGGTTGGATACTTTTATTTTTAACAGTTACTGCAGGAGTGTTATTTTATTTTTTAAGATACCAACCTTTAACTGAGGCATACACAAAGCAGAAAGAAGAAATTGAATTGTGGGTGAAAAAGGTTGAAGAATTAGAAAAAAGTAAAAAGGATAGCATTAAAGAGGGAATAAGCGTTTCCTTAAAAGATTCTCTTTTATGGGCAATTGGGACGGATTCTTTATTTGTTTCTTTAAAAAAAGATGATATTTCAGAAAGCGGTAAAAAAATTCTTGATAGAATTGCAGAAGAATTAAAGAAAAGTGATAAGGAGATACTAATTTTGGTTCATACCGATGCTGTTCCTGTAGGTCCATCTTTAAAAAAACTTTATCCCACAAATTGGGAGCTTTCTACGAGGAGAGCAAGTGTAATTGCAAGATACCTTATAAAAAAAGGTGTCCCTGCGGAAAGAATAATTGCAGGAGGTTGTGGTCCAGCGAGGCCTCTGGGAGATAATAAAACCGAAGAAGGTAGAAAAAGAAATAGAAGGGTTGAGATATATGTGAGATGAAGATAGCATTTGTCATAAACCCTGAAGCAGGTAAGGGCAATACAAAGGCGGTTTGGAATAGATTAAAAGAAAGAGTGAAATCAAAGGTTAAAGAAAAAATAATAGAAATTTTCTCAGAATACCCTGGACATATTATAGAGATTGTAAGGTCTCTTTTAAAAGAAGGAATAAGAAGAATAGTAGTAGTTGGAGGAGATGGGAGTTTAAATGAAGCCATCAATGGTGCTTATGGAAAAAAAGCAGAGATAGGAATAATTCCTACAGGCTCAGGAAATGATTTTGTGAAAATGCTTGGGTTTAAAAAAGTTGGAATAAAAGAGTACATTGGAACAGAAAAGACAATAGAGGTGGATGGAGTTCTTGTAAACAACCACAGGTTCTTTATAAACATATTTGGAATTGGATTTGAGGCAAGAGTTGCAAAAAAGATGAGGGAGTCAAAGTTCAAAGGGGATTTGGCTTATTTAGATGCGGTTTTCAAAACATTAAAGGAGTTCAAACCTGTGCATATGAGGATAAATATTGACGGATATGTAATTGACACAGAACCTGTAATTGCATCTGCAGGAAATGGGAGGTTTCATGGGGGAATGTTTGTGCTCACTCCTTTTGCAGAATTGAACGATGGATTAATTGATTTCTGCATTGTTAAGAAACTTTCCAAGCCAAAGTTTTTATTTTATATACCAAAAGCAGTAAAAGGAACTCATTACCGGATAAAGCGATATGTAAAGATACTTAAGGGAAGGTTTATAAAAATTCTATGTAGTGAACCGCTGTATTATGAAATGGATGGGGAAGTATCTGAGAATCCTGAAAAGGAATTTGTGCTAAAAATATTTCCAAAGGCATTCAAAATTCTCCTTCCTGCATGGGCATAATTCTTTTTCTTACCATAAAATCTCCTGGTAAGGCAATGCTTCTTTCCTTGCTCATTCCCGGAGGTGGACAGTTTTATAATGAAGCCTATTTAAAAGGTATTGTGCTTGGTGGAGCAGAAACGACGCTTTTTTATTTAGCTTACAGAGAAAACAAGCTTTCCCATCAGGAGATAGAAAAAGAAGAATACCATCTTTCTATGTTTAGAAAATATCTTTTCTGGGCAGTTGCAGTTACAGCTTATTCTATGGCAGATGCGTGGGTGGATGCTAATATGTATGGCTTTGATGAGGAGACAAAACTTGGTTTTTATTTTAAAAAAAATGGAGTAGGAGTTTTTCTACGATGGTAATAAAAGAGAGGATAAAAATTGAAGATTTAATAAAGGTTTCAAGAGAAAAAGAAAAGATTGAAATCCCTGAAAAGTTTTACAAAAGACTTGAAAGATGTGAAAAATTTGTTGATAAACTTGTTAAAACAAAAAACGCAGTGTATGGAATAAATACAGGTTTTGGGTATCTCGCAGAGGCAAGGATATCAAAGGATAAACTGGTTGAATTACAGGAAAATCTTGTTAGGAGCCATGCGGTTGGTGATGGAAATTTCCTTCCACTTGATATTGTAAGAGGAGCCATGTTCTTGAGAATTCATACAGTTTTAAAAGGTTACTCAGGGGTAAGGAAAAGTACCGTTAATTTATTAAAAGAGTTTCTAAATAGAGATATTATTCCAGCGGTTTATGAAAAAGGTTCTGTTGGAGCATCTGGAGATCTTGCTCCCCTTGCATTTATTGCTCTGGCCTTAATGGGGGAAGGTAAAGTTTTTTATAAAGGAAGGCTTACTGATACCAAAAAAGCAATGGATGAAGAAGGGCTTTTACCTATTAAACTTTACCCAAAAGAAGGGCTTGCATTGATAAATGGAACTCAGATGAGTACATCCATACTTGCTCACGCAGTATACGATGCAGAAAGAGTTTTAGAAAAAGCAAATGACGCTTCACTTTTATCCTTTTGTGCACTACTCGGAGATAAAAAAATCTTTGATGAAAGAATAGCAGCTTTAAAACCCCTTAATGGAATAAGAAATACTGCAAAAAGATTTTCTAATAATTTTAAAAAAATAAATTATAAAAAAGTAAAGGTCCAAGATGCTTATTCTCTAAGATGTATCCCTCAAGTTCATGGAAGTATAGAGGAATTTTTAGAATTTATAAAAAAGATTGTTGAAATAGAGATAAATTCTGTTACAGACAATCCACTGCTTTTCCCAGAGGATGGGGAAGTCTTGCATGGAGGAAATTTTCATGGTGCTTCCTTGGGATATGCTTCGGATTTACTTTCCATAATAATGACTGATCTGTCATCAATTTCTGAAAGAAGGATAGCAAAATTAATAGATCCTGAAAAAAACAATGGACTTCCTGCTTTCTTGATAGAAGATGCAGGCCTTAATTCAGGATTTATGATTGCCCATGTTCTCTGTGCTTCTCTTGTTTCAGAAAATAAAACTCTTTCTCATCCTTCTTCAGTGGATTCAATTCCAACATCAGCAGATCAAGAGGATCATGTAAGTATGTGTTATAATGCTTCACTTTCAGCATTCAAGATAGTTAAAAATACTGCCACAGTGATTGCTGTGGAACTTATAGCAGGGGCCCAGGCATTGGAATTGAGATTTGGTAAGAAGGTTCCTAAGGGGGTAGAAGGAGTTTTTAAAGAGATAAGAAAAAGAGTAGATTTTTTGAGAAAAGATAGAGAATTAACAGAGGAGATTCAAAGCATAAAACAGTTTATACTCACCGAAAATTAAACGTTTATCTTTTCCTACTCATGATAGTATAACGTTAAACCTGAAAATACATTCTTAAATAAGAACAATTAGTTTGACAAAAATTGTTTTTTTGTTAAAATTACTACGGAAGTCGTTAAAAAGTAAAGGAGGTGGATAATGCTAAGGTTTGATGAACTATTGCATCCAGGGAATGAAAGAATAAAAAATATTCTTGAATCTGCAAAAAGCAATTTCGTAAAGTACGGGTTTAGAAAAACTACAATGGAAGATGTAGCAGAAAATGCGGGAATTTCGAAACCTACCCTTTACAAATATTTTGAAAATAAAGAGTCACTTCTTATAGGAACTATGATTTATAGTCTTGGAGAGATGTATGAAAAGCATGAAAAAACTACGAAGGGATTAGTTAGTGTGAAGGAAAAATTGAGGAAGTTCTTTGAACTTGCAGAAGATTTTATAAAAGAAAATAAATTGATTCAGATGGTTTTTTCTTATCATAATGATCTTGCAAAAGTATGGATTTCAAGTCCATTGAGTAGGGAAGCTTATCTTTACAGTGTTGATTATCTTGAAAGAATAGTAAGGGAAGGTGTAAGGAGGAGAGAATTTAAGGATCTTGGAACAAGGCTTACGGCCCATGCTTTGGCTGTACTTTCAGGGTTATTTATTACTTATGATCCTGAAATGTTAATGGGTAAGGATAAGCCAAGAGATTTTAAGATTTCCTCTTTTATAGCAGATTTAATTTTGAGAGGTCTTGCAAAATAATAAGGGGGTATTATGAATTTTATTGCCTTCTTTTTACTTTTTTTCTCGGTGGAGAATGAAATTAAACAGGCAGACTATTATTACGAGTATAGACATAAAGCAAAGGATTATCTTTCAACAAGTAAAAAGATTCTTGAAAATATTCTTGCAGAATATCCGAGCAATCAGGAAGCTTTATGGAGAATGGCAAGAATATGTTATCAGTACGGGGACAATTCAAAAAATAAAAAAGATAAACTCTTCTGGTATGAGAAAGGGAAGGAATACGCAAAAAAACTCATAGAGATAAATTCTTCTCATCCTGAGGGACATTTCTGGTATGCAGTGAATCTTGGAAGGATAGGTCAGACAAAGGGAGTTTTGAATTCTCTTGGGCTTGCTCCGACAATAAAAAAGGAGTTTGAAAAGACCCTTGAACTTAATCCCAAGCATACAGGGGCAATGGATGGACTTGCTGTTTATTACTATGAACTTCCAGGGCTTTTGGGAGGAGATTTAAATAAATCCATAAAGTATTTGAAAAAAGCAATTTCCATAGACTCTAATTATACCATCCTTTATATAGATATGGCAAAAGTATATATTAAAAAGAAAGATTATGAGACAGCAAGGAAGTATTTGAAAAAAGTTCTTTCAATTAAAAATCCAACCCACCCAGCAGATTATTACCTTGATGATAAACCTGAGGCGGAGAGATTGCTGGAGAAGATAAAAGATAAATGACATGGTGATTCTTGTAATTGTATCATCTATTTCCAATGCTTTATGGAGTGCTTTGTGTAAGGAAAGGATAAAAGTATTTAGACTTTTTCCTTTTTTGGGAATAGTTTTTTCAATCAAATTTTTAATTTCTGTAGTGATTGTAAGAGTCATATCAGGATTTAATTTACTGTTGGCATTAAAGGGATATTCAGAAAATTATTTTTCTACTTACACCTTTGTAAGTAGTGCTCCCGTTTTAACGGTTATTCTTGCTGTGATTTTCTTAAAAGAGAAGTTGATGCTTAATATTATAATCGCTACCATTCTTGTGGCAATCGGGACTTTTTTGTTCCAACAACAGAAGCAGTTTTCTACTTATGGAATTCTTGCTGCGTTAGGATAAAGTGTGAATGCAATCTTCAGAAAGATAGGACTGGTTGCAAGCAATCCTGTTGTTTCCCTGTTTTTTAAAAGAAAACATGAAGAGGAATTAATGAATGTCTTTTCAAGTTGAAAAACTACTTCTAATTAAACAATGATTTTATTTTTATTTTCCTTTATTTTTACAATAAGGGTTTTCTCCGAAGATCATCCTAAGGAGGCTACAATAATTGCAGGAGGAAAAAAGTTTGTATTAAAAGTAAGGGATAACATGCTTGTTGTGAATAATGAGTTGAAAAACTATTTTATTCTTCAGCGGAGGGAACAAGGGTATGAAGTTATTGTGGATACCACAAAAAGAAGATATAAAGGAGGATTTATTGTTTATGTTTATAATGGTGAACTTTTCATAATAAATTTTGTTAATGAAAAAGAGTATCTTTATTCGGTTGTCAGTTCTGAGATGCCTGGTGATGCTCCTTATGAGGCTTTAAAAGCTCAGGCAGTTGTTTCAAGGACCTATGCATACAAAAATGTTAAAAGGCATGAAGGTTTTGATTTCTGTGATGGTCAGCACTGTCAAGTGTATTTAGGTGCAGATGTAATAAGAGAAAATGCTAAAAAAGCAGTAGATGAAACAGAGGGAGTAGTAATTTCCTTCCAAAATGAACTTGCAGATGTATACTATCATTCAACCTGTGGAGGTCATACAATCCCTCCCGAATCTTTATGGGAGAGCTTTGAGCCAAAGCCCTATTTAACAAAGGTTAACGATTCAACCTATTGTGTTAAATCTCCATATTACTCTTGGGAGAAGGTTTTTAGTGTAAGCGAATTTCTCTCCATGATGGGTATAGAAGATGTAGATTCAGTGAAAACAAAGAAAAGCGGAGAGGTGGTAAAGAAAGTTATTTTTTACTCTGCAGACACAATTTATGAGTTTTCTACGCATTGTTTTTTTAGACATATTCCTGGTAAACTGTATACCCCAACTTTTTCAATTGAAATTGAAAAGGACAGTGTTTACATAAAAGGTAAAGGATATGGACATAGAGTTGGAATGTGTCAATGGGGGGCCATTGGAATGGCTAAGGAAGGAAAGAACTACAGAGAAATTATAGGTCATTACTTCCCCAACACAAAACTTGTGAACTTCTTTAAGTTGAAGTAAAAGTTTAGAAAAATATTATAGGCAAACAGATATTGGAATTATTCTTTACTTGAAGAGGATGTTTTTCTATAATCTTTCAATTCAATTCCATACTTTTTCAATTTGTACCTCAACGCTCTTTCTGATATTCCAAGAATTTCTGCTGCTTTATATTTTTTCCCTTCTGCTATTTTTAAAGCAGTAATTATTGCGTTTCTTTCGGCTTTTTCCACTGCGTCTCTGAGTATTCCTATTTTTGAATTTTCTTCATTCTTTTCTGTGAATGGTAAAAATTCAGGAGTTATTACATTCTCTCTTGTAAGTATTACTGCTCTTTGTACTATGTTTTCAAGTTCCCTTACATTTCCAGGATAGTCGTATCTTAAAAGCAATCTCCATGCCTGAGGAGAAAATCCTTTTATATCTTTTCCTGTATTACCCTTAGAAGTTTTACTTGAATCGAGAAAGGATTTCTGCAATCTCATCAAGAAATATACTTCCTTTATTTGCAAGTTTAAATTTCTCCTTTTTCCTGTAATATGCGCCTGTAAAAGCTCCTCTTTCATGTCCAAAAGTTCTGATTCTATTATATTTTCATTCAAAGACGCACAATTTACTGCTATGAAAGGTTCTTTTTCTTTTCCCTGAAAAATGAATTGCTCTTGCAACCAATTCTTTACCAGTTCCACTTTCCCCTGTTATTAACACTGAGGTATCGGTATCCTTTACTCTGGCTACAATACTCATTACTTTCTCCATTTCTCGGCTTTTATATACAATTTCACAAAATTTTTCCTTCGTATAGAGGAGTTCTTTTAGTTCTCTGTTTTCCTCCACAAGATTCTTTCTTTCCACAGCCTTTTTTTATTGTTAATTCAGGTTCTTCAAGATTAAGGGGTTTTGAAAGATAATCGTACGCTCCCTTTTTCATAGCATCAACTGCTGTTTCAACGGTTCCATAGGCAGTCATAATGATAAACAATTTATATCCTCGTAGATTTCTTTTTGTATACGTTATTTCTGCTATATCGTTTCTTCTATCCCCATCTACATCTATTACATTATCGCATATTCCATCTTTATCTTCCCATTTTGCGGAGAGGTCATTTACTCCATCGTCATCTTTATCCACAAATACATCGTTTATTCCATCATGGTTTTTATCAACAAATCCAAAGAAATTTAAAAGTATCAATAATAAAGTCAACATATTCTTATCCTCCTCTTTACAGTTTCCATAACTTACTTTCCAGTTGGGAGTTGACATGTTACCTCCGTTTTAGCTCCATTTTTGAAATTTTTGGGAAGGGGATTTCCCTTTCCAAAAAGAGCAAAGTTATGTTAATCTTCAACTTTATATAGAAAGCCCCATAGATTTGAAGTATAGGATGCATTTTCATCTTCCAAAAGTGTATTATAGGAGAATCCATCAATTCCATCGTATCTTAAAGCAGGACACTCTGGAATACTGTCACAGCCAATATACCAGTTTATTTCAAACACATAGGTATATGTTCTTAACGTTGCATTCCTTCCTCTATGTTCGTAACGAAACGGACCATGCTCTCTATATTTATGGTGATGCCGTGTCTGAAATAACATTATCTTGAATTCCTTCTACTTTTATATGAACTGTATCATGAGGGGAAAATACAGGGATATTGTGGAGGTAGATAAATTCATCAGCAGTATTTCATTATCCTAAATTTCTATTTTCTTTATCTTAAAAGGAGAGATAGCTTCCTTGGTATACACATTCCAGAGGGTGAAAGCGATAGAGATTAAACTGTCATCCTCGATGACAAACCTTATTTTTCTTTCTGCAATGTCTGTAAACTCTCTCGCTATGAGTGTCACAATAGTCGTTTTAAACATGGAAAATCCCATCAATTTCTGCTTTCACTTTTACCATAAGGGTATCCCCTATTTCTTCCTTTTCTATACTCCATTCTACGGGATGATTAACTTTTCTTGCAAACGTTACATCAGAGGTAGTATCACTTATTGTGGGTGGTTGGCTACATCCCTGCCCTCCATATGATTATCCATATTTTTTCCATCTTTACCTCCTTTTTATAAAATCATAATAGCAAAAACATGCCATCCATGTTGTGTAACATATCAATTTTACGATACTTGTAAAACCACGCCAATTAAGAATAGGAACATTTATTCCGCATTTTTTATAAAAGGAAGTTGCTTTCCGGATTTATTTTTTGTAGAAAGAAATCTTGACATTAACGAAAATATAAGTATTCTCTATATTATGAGAGTAATGGTGCTTTCTGATTACCATGGAAATGAAGAGATACTACCCGCTCTTGAAGAAGCGGTAGAAAATGAAGGTATTGATATAATTGCTTATTGTGGGGATACGGTAAAAGGATATGCAAGAGGCGATGAGTGGCTTGCTGCGTTAAGAGAGAAGAGAGAGCCCAGAAGAGATCTTGCTTCGATTCAAGATGAAGCTGTAGAGGATGAATTGATATATAGGCGCTTCTTCTTTAACCTCAATGGATTTGGAATTCCTGTAGTATGTATTCCAGGAAACATGGATGCTCCTATAGAAAGGTATAGAAAGGCTATTGAGGAGTTTCCTAATTTGCATGACGTACATGAGAGGATTTTTGAATATCAAGGATATACTTTCTTTGGATATGGTGGAGAGATTGGCGATAAAGAGGAGAGGGAGCTTGTTTTTGTTTCAAAGAGAGAGACTGTGGTAAAGGCCTTTGAAAAAAATAAAGATTCTTTTAATCGCTTGATACTGCTTTTCCATCATCCTCCTAAATCAAAAATAGATCTTGATCCAGGTACTCAAACACATATAGGTTCAGAAGTTGTAAATCAGATAATAGAACGGTACAGTCCTATTTTCTGCTTTTGTGGGCATGCTCATCATTCAGCAGGACAGGATACGATACAAAACACTCTTGTGGTGAATCCGGGAGCGTTGAAAAAAGGAAGATATGCGGTGGTGGATATTGAACTTAAAAAGGTATATTTCCCCTCTCCTCTTAAAGTGTGAAGAAAAAGTATAGACTGTTTAATCATACCTCGGATTTGGGTATGGAGATAGAAGGAGAATGTATTGAAGAGCTGTATGTAAATTCAATGCATGCTCTTGTTGATGTGATGGTGGAAGGACATGAAAATCTCTTGATAAAGGAGGAAAGAAGAATCAAGATAGAGTCAGATTCTCCAGAGGAACTTTTCATGGATTGGTTGAGGGAACTACTTTATCTCTTATCGGTAGAGGGATTTGTACCATTGAAAGTGAAGGAACTGGAGATAGTTGAAAAAAAGCTTAAAGCAATTGTTGAAGGAGAAAAAATTGATTTTAATAAAGCAAGAATAGTTAAAGAAATAAAAACGCCTACTTATCATATGTTTACATTGAAAAAAAATAAAAACTGGTATGCAAGAGTAATATTTGATGTTTAGATTTTTTAAAAAGGAGGTCAGTATGAGAATGTTTGTGTGGGTTACCGCATTTTTTATTTTTGCAGATTGTAAAGCAGAAAAGAAAACAGAGGTTAAAAAGGAGATAAAGAGACACATTGTGATGGTAATAGCAAATAAAAATTTTAGGGATGAGGAGTTTGAAATTCCTTACGATATATTTAAAGAAAAAGGATTTTCTGTAAAGATAGCTTCTAATGATACCACTCCAGCTCAGGGAATGCTCGGTGCAAAGGTAAAACCTGATATCTTAATTAAAGATATAAATTCAACAGATTATGATGCTATTGTTTTGGTAGGAGGAAGTGGTTCTACGATTCTATGGGAGGATACAGCTCTTCAACGAATAGTAAGAAAATTTTACAAAGAGGGTAAGATAATAGGAGCAATATGTCTTTCTCCAGTTGTTCTTGCAAAAGCGGGGATTCTTAAAGGTAAAAGGGCTACATGTTTTCCAACTGCTAAAGAAGAGCTTAAAAAAGGTGGAGCAGAATATATAGAGGCAATGCTTTCCACTGATGGAAATATAATTACAGCTTCAGGTCCTCAAGCAGCAAGAATATATGCAGAAACAATAGTGAGTTTCTTAAAAGCAAAAAAATGAGAGTTGTAATACAGAGAGCAAAAAAGGCAAGAGTATATGTAGAGAAAGAAAAGGTGGCTGAGATAGGTAAAGGATTGGTAGTATTTCTCGGACTTGGTAAGAATGATACAGAATCTGTGCTTACCAAGATTATTGAGAAACTCCCAAGATATAGGATTTTTGAGGATGAGAATAATAAGATGAATCTTTCTGTTGTGGATGTGAATGGAGAGGTACTTGTGGTTTCTGAGTTTACGCTGTATGGGGATTTAACCAAAGGGCTTAGACCTTCTTTTACAGAAGCAATGGATTTTAAAGAAGCTAAGAGACTTTATGAATATTTTGTGAGTAAGCTTGAGGAAAGAGGAATAAAGGTTAAAACTGGTGTGTTTGGTGCAAAAATGCTTGTTGAGATTCATAATGATGGTCCTGTAACATTCATTTTGGAAGAGTAGAGTTATGATTAGAAGTATGACAGGAATGGGGAGGGCAGAGGAAAAAGTAAATGATACTACTGTTTTAGTGGAGGCGAGGTCTTTAAATCACAGGTTTCTTGAAATTTCTGTTAAACTTCCAGAAACTGCTTCTGAGGTAGAGAATTATATAAAAAAAATCGTTAAAAAGTATATAAAAAGAGGTACGGTTCAAATATATGTGAAAACCTCAGAAGAAGTTGAAAAGAAAATTACCATTGATGAGGAAAAATTGAAACAATATTTGGAGACCTTTGCACAAATAAAAAAGAAATACAAATTGTCTGGTGAGATAGATATTTCCATGCTTATAGACCTTCCAGGAGTCTTAAAAGAAGAGGAAGAAAAGAAGGGGAAAGGAGTGCTAAAGATAATAAAAAAAGCTGCAGAGAGGGCAGTTATAGAGCTTGTAAAAATGAGAGAAAAAGAAGGGAAAAACTTAGAGAAGGATTTAAAGAAGAGAGTAGCAAGTATTTTTAAATCACTTAAGAAGATAGAAAAAAGAGCACCTATGGTAGTGAAACAGAGGCAGGAACATGTAAAAAGAAATTTGAAACATATACTTGCTGAGTACGACAAGAATAGATTGTTTGAGGAGCTTCTCTACCTTGCAGAAAGGTATGACATAAACGAAGAATGCATTAGACTTAGAAATCATTGTAACCTATTTCTAAAAACCTTAAATGAAAAAGAATCTAATGGAAGAAGACTTATTTTTATAACCCAGGAGATGCTTAAAGAGGCGAATACAATTGGAGCAAAATCTCAGGATAATTTCATATCCCAAGAGGTAATAAAGATAAAGGAAGAGATTGAGAAATTGAAGGAGCAGTTGCAAAATGTTGAATAAAAAAAGGAAAGGTTTTATGATAGTACTCTCTGCTCCTTCTGGAACAGGGAAGACAACCGTATGCAGAGAAGTTGTGAAGAAGGA
>CAYQJV010000022.1:0-24285 GCA_964417925.1 uncultured bacterium
TAAGTATTGCCTTTATCTCGGTAGAAAAGTATAATGCATCTTTATCCTGTAGGTAGTATAAAGGTATTCTATTATGAAGGTCAGAAAATATTAAATACCTCTGTCTCTTTTCATCTACCACAATTATGTTGAAACTCCCATCAACAAAGGAAATAAATTTGCATCCATATTTTTTAAAAAGTTTCAATACTATCTCAGCGGGCTTGAAATCTTTATAAAGAGAGTTATCAAAGTATACTTCTCCAACCACAATCACTATAATTTTATCTTTTTTACATACATCCCACTCCCATCCTTTAAAACCGATTTTTATACCCACAGCTCCACAACTAAACTCTACAATTTTAGCCAATCTCTTATCTGTAGGAGTCATAACATTTAGGCTTTTCTTTATCCTTTCTAAAAGTAAATGCATCTTTTTCTTGTTTTGATTTTTTAATACAAACCCTGCGACTCCTGGCATACCCATTTCCTCCTATTTTTAAAAAAGTAAAACAGTACAAAACACATACTACCCCCATGAGCGAATAACCATGCCCATACTGCTCCTTTTATTCCATAAAATGGAGCAAGAAAGAAAAAAAACACAAGATATAAAAATACCCATACTACATTTGAACACAGAGTTATCTTTATATTACCCCTGCTATGCAACAGGTTAAGTACAGGAGCATAAAATGCAATTAAAAACGTTGAAACTGCTAACCACTTAATCAAGACTACAGAAGCTGTGTATCCTTTTTGAGTCAAAAGTGAAATTATTTCCTTACCCCAGCTCAGTATAACCATCAAGTAAAAAAATGCAATCAAGATATAACCAATATAATACCAGAAAAAAAATGTATTTTTAGACTGTTTGCTTCTGTATGTAGCATGGGGAAGCCATACTTTATCAATTGTATTCAAAATTTGTCTAATTACAGTATCTATTCTCCTGGCGGCTCCTAAGTATGCTATTTCACTATAAGGGACAAACAGAGGCAATATCATTCTGTCAAATCCTGTGTAAAAGGGTGCAATTAAAGAGATTGAAAAGGCATATTTCCAGAAACTTCTTATCTGTAAAAAAAGTAGCACAAACTTATCTTTGGAAAAAAACGGACGAATTTTTGTCAATAGAAAAAAAAGAAAAATAGGGAAAAGATATACTATAAAATAGATAAGGAAAATTATGTTTATGTTTAAATGTTTTCTAAAGATATAAAGAGAGGCTAAAAAAGTTAAAGAACTTATGATATTAATCGTTGAAGCCCATATTATTCTACGCATGCTTATAAGCACTGTCATGAAATATGACCACAAGAGATAAGGAGAGTAAAGTAAAAAAAGAAAAGGATTAATCCCTCTGGGTTTTAAAAAAAAGTTAAAAACAATACATGCAATAATAAGATAAAAAGCAAAGGCTAAAAAAACTCCATACATAATAAGAATATCCCTTTTTTCAATTTCTTCTGCAGACTCAAAAACTGGAATAAAATATGAAAATACTGAAGGGGTTCCAAGAGAGGTAAAGGAACTGATAAACATAGTGGTTCCTATAATGCTTACATATCTACCGAATTCATGAAGTGATAAAAAATTCGTTAGTATCTTAAGCTGCAAAAAGAGCGAAACAAAAACAACAAAGTATGAAAAATTCAATAAAACAATATCTGTTGAAATTCTTAGGAAAAAATTTCTTCTATCAATCTTACTTCCCAATTTACCCTCCTTTCAAAGGGTGGAATCCTTTTTCTCATGCGAGACAACTTCTTTTTCATATCACTCAATTTATTCTTTCTCAATATTCCCTCAATTATTAAAGGTACTTCTTTTATCCTCTCCTTCGGCACAGCTATTATATATTTCTCTTCAAGGGGAGGTGGAAGTTTTTTATCGATTTTTAATACTACAGGAATTACATTATTCACAATGGCTTCTATAACTGGAAGAGTACATGAACTGTATATGGCAAAATGAAGTAAAAAGTCCATCGCAGGATACAAATCTATAACTTGTTTATAGGGTATCTTACCTGTCCACAGAATATTATTAGGATATCTTTCTATAAGTTTTTGAATAATATCCCTATCGCTACCATCTCCTATTATTAAAATCTTTACTTTCTCTATTCCTAATCTTTTAATAATTTCTGGAATCACATATTTCAAAAAGTGGGTACCTTTCAAAGGACTAAAGTTACCCACATATCCTAAAACCACAGCACTTTCAGGAATTTTTAGTAATTTTCTTACTTCTCTACTATTTTTGCAACTTTTCATCCCAGAATGGGGAAGTACTGTATAGTTGTTTATCCCTATTCTCCCAAACACATAACAGGGAAATGTCCCATCATCATCTATCACAAAAATTTTGGCAGAAAGATCTTTATAGTGCCTTTCCTCGTAGTGGGTAAAAAAGTTGACAGGTAAGTCAATGTAAAATCTAAAGTTATTTAATCCATATATTCTTGCCATATAAGGGATATTAAACTTCCTACTTATTATATCCACTGCAAACATTGCTTCTCTTCCATAAGCAATTATACCATCAAAAAGTTTTATCTCTATATTGTTGAGCGACTCTACCATTGTTTTTACATTTTTTTTAAAAATAAAAGGATGAAGTAATAAACTTACGACTGGCAGAGAAGGTAGAGGTTTAAGTGAAGGCATATTTAACACCCTAAAATTTCCCATTTCAAACTCCTGTTCCTGAGGTGCTATCCATGTTATTTTATGCCCTCTCTTTAAAAGAGCTTGAATTACAAAGGCAGTAATAGGAGGACCTTTTACATTTTCTACATCCCAGTCCTTACACCATCCAGAAACTACAAACAAATTCAGTTTTCTCATTCTATTGCCTTTTTAAAAAGGTCTTTCCACCTTCTGGATATCTTTTCTAAAGAGAAATTTTCTTCAATTCTCCTTCTACCTTCTATAGATTTGAATCGCCTTTCCCTGGGATGATCAATCAAATAAAGAATGGTTTTCGCAATATCTTCTGCACAATCCTTAGCAAAAAAACCGACCCTATCAACTACCTCTACCAATCCACCACTCCGAGTAGTAATCACTGGAATTCCACAAGCCATTGCTTCAGCTGCCACTAAACAAAAGGACTCCACAATTGAAGGAACCACAACAACATCCGACATCCAATAGAAATACTTTAACTGTTCTCTATCAACAAAACCAAGAAGTCTTATATCATAAGGACTTTGTTTTATCTCGCCTATAAAGCTTTTATAATAAGATGTTCTATAGTTCCTCCCATACCACACATTTCCAGCAAAAAATACAGTAATATTTTTTGTAAGATAAGAAGGAAGATGGTACAAAGCCTGTATAATTAAATGAGGTCTTTTCTCTGGGGAGATTCTACCTACAAAAAAAATAACAAATTTATCTTTTACATTAAATCTTGTCCTCATAAATTCTCTCATCTCTACATTGTCCCATACTGGTGAGAACTTTTCCACATCTATAAAATTGTGTATCACCTTAGCATCTTTAAACTTCATACAACGCGAAACAAAATAATGCTTTAACCAGTTACTACAAAACACAATATAATCTATATCCTCTATCCTTTTGTTACTCACCCTTTGTATCTTCTTCCTATCCCATGGAAAAAATATTGTAACTCCTACGGATTTGTATGGATACCTCTCTTTATACCATAAAGCAAGCTCTATGTCCTCGTAAAACAATATAGTATCCCCTCTTAAATCTTTTAATATTCTTTTTAACCTTTCATTATAAAGCTTTTTATAAAAATGATAAGGCATTCTGTAAAAGGAACTTTCTGGAATCTTTATAAGAAATGCAGGAATGCTCCAAGCATATTGGGATTTCGGTCTTTTGCCAATAATAAAAAAATTGAATTCTTCATTTAAGTGTTCATAAAGTTCTTTTATCATAAAGGAAGTACCCTCCTCCCCTCTTCCTGGTGCAACGTTTACTGGAAGTATATGAACTATTAAAGGCTTGAAGTTCACTTTAAAAGCTTCCCATACAATCTTTGGATTTCTGTAATCATCTTATGAATACTATGATATTTTTTTACAAACTCAGCTCCATTTTTCCCCATTTTTATTCTGAGTTTTACATCATGCATAAGTTTTCTTAAATCTTTTGCCATGGCTACCACGTCGTGCTCCTGTTCTAAAAAGGCAGTTTTTTTAAACAGTGTAACAAAAGGAATATCTGCATGGTATGTGGATACTACAGGAATGCCCATTGCCTGAGCTTCTATTATAGTGGTAGGAGCTCCTCCTTCACTATCTCCATCTTTTGCAATACAGCTTGGTTGAAAATAAATATCCGCAGTAGATAAAATTTGAAGGTATTTTTCATAGGGAATGTTTCCTAATGTCTTTACAGTATCATATAACTTATTTGCTTTTATAAATTCTTCAACCTTTTTCCTCAATGGTCCATCCCCTATTATTAGGAATTCAAAATTTTCTTTATCCTCCTTCAAAATCTTAACAACTTCCAAAGCATCCATTATCCCTTTCTTCTCTACCAATCTTCCAGCAAATACGATCCTTATTTTCCCTTTATCTTGTTTTTTAAAACACGCAAGTAATCCTTCTACATCCACTCCTATTCTTATTATTTCTATTTTTTCTTTTGGACACCCAAGGGCTATAAGTTTTTCCTTCATTGCCGGACCTTCTACTATAAATTTATCTGCATCATTGAATAACTTTTTATATCTTTTACTCCAGATCTTTTTCACTGGAGTTGCAGAGGCATCTCTTCCATAGAAACTTACCACCAATGGAACAGAAGAAAACTCCTTATAAGATACCACAATAGCACCTGTCTCCCCAAAATGTGCATGAACGAGTGCTATCTTTTCTTCCTTTATTATCCTTGTTATTTTATATTTAATAAATCCATCACAAAAAAGATACATAGATGGTTTTGGCATTTTTATAAATACCTTCCTACATCTGTATTTTTTTGCATTTTCATTCATCCAGAATCCCCCAAGAATCACTTCATATTTCCTGATATTCTCCACTATCCTTCTTACAAATGTCTCGGTAAGGGAGAAAAAACCAAAATTTATATGTAATATTCTATCCACCTTTTATCCTTTGAATCTTTAAAGCAATATTCAGTATTTTACTACTTCCTTGATAAGTCTTTACAGACATGGGAAAGGTTCCAAAACCCTTTTTAAATATCTCCACACTCTTATGTCTACCACTCGGCAAAAAATCATAGAAACGATAATGGTTCCTTACAGCATCTAAAATACTACACCAACAGATCAAGTGATTCGCTGGTAGATGTGCATAACGCAAATTCCGTGCAGCATGAAGATAATAAACAGTATCCTTAAAATATCCCAACAACGCCCCAGCAATTACTTTCTCTCTATACACTGCAATCCATAATTTCACAATCCCTTTTTTTAAAAGGATTTTTAATTTCTCAAAAAAGAGAGGGGTATAAAGGTTATACCTCTTAGTTTCTCTTACAAATGAAAGGTACATCCTTTCGTATGTATTCACTTCTTGAATCCCTGCTTCTTTAACATAAATCTCTTTTTGAGCCTTTCTTATTGCATGTTTATGCCCCTTTGAAAACTTCACCATTCCTTTTTCTTCAACTTCTTTTAACTCCTTGATGTAAGTGGTGGTTTCTGAAAAAACTCTCCTTAACCTTAATTCCTTTCCAGGAGGAAAGGTTATAAGTAAATTACCTTTAAAAAAGGTATCAATATCCCTCAGCATCTCTTCATATGCATTTTCATCCATTTCTCCATCTGCAATAGGCCCCCCATAAATCCCTATTGGAATGGATTCATACACACTCCAGAATCCCTTTAAAATTCTTGTCTTTGCATATGGAAAAAGGATGTAAAGAGTTTTATACTTTAAAATCAAGGGAGGGTAAACAGTAACACCTTTAACTCCTTTTAAAAGTTCAAACCAATAAGGAGTATGAAAAAAGGTGGCATCGGGGGAATTCTCAACTATTTTCTTCCATAAGTCCAAAGAATATTTAACTTCACTGAGCATAGTAATAGACTATTTTCTCAACCGCTTTTATCACATCCCTTACATCCTTCTCCTCCATCCAAGGACTTAAAGGAAGAGAAACAATTCTTTCCCCAATGTATGTAGCGTGTGGGAAATCTTCTTTTTGAAAACCAAAGTTTTCTTTATAGAATTTATGCATATGTAAAGGAACAAAATGAATTCCTGTACCTATATTTTCTCTTTTCATTGCTTCAATAAAATCATTTCTTTTTATTTTTAATCTCTCAATATTTAAAAGAATCGTATATAGATGTCGTGCATGAACCACATATGAAGGTAAGTTTTTATGAAATGGTTTTACATAAGGATTATCTTTAAATGCCTCATCGTACAGCTTCCATAATCTTACTCTTTTCTTTAAATTTTTTTCAATCCTTTTTAACTGATGGATTCCTAAGGAAGCCTGAATATCGGTCATGTTCATTTTGTACCCTGCATAAAGAGTATCGTAAAACATAAATTCTTCTGCATTATATCTTTTCCATGCATGTCTTGATATTCCATGCATTCTCTTCATTTTTATCTCTTCTGCCCATTCTGCATTATCGGTCGTAACCATTCCTCCCTCTGCGGTTGTTAGATTCTTAGTTGCATAAAAGCTAAAACTGGAAAGATGGGCTGTAGTTCCTATTTTTTTATTCTTATACCAGGCTTCTATTGCATGAGCAGCATCCTCTATTAAATAGATATTTTTATTTTTTAACACTTTTTTTATCTCCTCAATATCACATGGCATACCTGCGAAATGAACAATTATCACTGCTTTGGTTCTTGAAGTAAGTTTTTTCTCTATCTCCTCTGCGGTTATATTTCCCGTATATACATCTACATCACAAAAAACAGGTCTAGCTTTGTGATGAATAACTACATTAGCAGTAGCAGGAAAGGTAAAAATGGGCACAATCACTTCATCTCCTTCTTTAATTTTTATTACCTCAAGGGATAAAAAAAGTCCTGCGGTACAGGAATTGAGCGCCACAGCATACCTTGTACCTATGTATCTTCTAAACTCTTCCTCAAATCTCTCAACTTTTGGCCCATGCCCTATCCATCCGGATTTCAAAGTATGTAGCACCTCTTTTATTTCATCCCTTCTTATGTCTGGCTTTCCAAAAACTAAGAAACTGTCTCTTACCGGTTTTCCACCTTCTATTGCTGGTTTTACCACATTAAATTTTACTCAAAGCAGTAAGTAAGTCAAAATAAAACTTCTATTATGTAAACTACCAGCATGAATTTTCTTGACAGGTGAATTTAACGTGATATAATTAATTCCATGCTCGATTTTAATCCATCAAACGATGAAAGATACGCTTATGCAGTAGGAGTAGTAAGGAGTTTGGAAGTAAAATTTTTAAGAAAAAATCACTGGGGAAGACTTATAGATTCAAAAAATGAAGAAGATATCTTCTCGGTACTCTCAGATACTCCCTACATCACTTTAAGGAAACATACAGTAGAACAAACACTTGAAGAAGCAGAAAATGAAAATGAGGATTTATTTAAAAGGATGATTTTAGATGAAAAAATCATTGAGTTTTTTGTCTTAGATATTGATTATTACAATCTTAAGGTTCTTTTAAGAGAGGAAATTTTTAACACTTCCCTTAAGAAAAAAGAAGGAGGAAGATACTCTCCTGAGGAAATAAAAAAAGCATTGAAAGGCGAAAAAGTAAAAATGAATAATACATTCTTATACGCGGTTGCAGAAGGATTTGTCACAGGAGTTGAAAAAAAAGACCCTCTTTTTATTGACCTCACAGTAGACAAATTTCTATTCAAAGAAAAGAAAGAAATTGCAAGGAGCTACTCATTTTTATCTTCCTTTTTAAAAATTTATCTGGATACAGAGAATATAAGAAACTTCATGAGATTTTACATTTCAGAAAATAAAGAAATAATTCCAAATGTAATTCTTGAAGGAGGAATTATGGAAAAAGAGTTTTTTGTAAAGGCAAAGGATGACTCCCTTGAAAACTTCATTACTCAAATTTCCAAAAAAGGATATGGATTTATTCAAGATGCTATCTTTTATTTTGATAAAACTAAATCTTTTTTAAAATTGGAAAAAGAAATAAAAAAATTTTTAAACCACTGGCTGTGGAAAACGCGCTACTTAACTTTTGGATACGAACCGATCATCACCTACTACCTTTATAAAAGAGAGGAAATAAAGAGTATAAGAAAGATCACAATAGGTATAAAAGCTAACTTACCAAAGGAGGAGATAAAAGAAGGTGTCTGGCAAGCAGAGTGAAATTTGCATTGTAGGATCTGCTGAGTTCGTTGAGCCTTTTAGAGCAACAGGTGTTGCTGTATATCCTGTAGAAGAGAGAAACTTAAAAGAAGTGATTGAAACGGTAATTAAGAAAGACTTTAAAATAATTTTTTATGAGGAAAATATCTACCCCTTTATTCAAAACAAGGAACAAGAATTAAAGGGAAGGGTTTTCCCTTCCTTTGTACCTTTACCTTCAATAAAGACAAAAGAAAGACTTGCTACAAAAAGATTAAAAGAACTTATAAAAAGAGCAGTAGGAATAGAAATCTACTGGGAGGAAAAATGAATAAAAAAGAAAAAACTGGAAGAATAGTCAAAGTTTCAGGACCCCTTGTGGTTGCAGAAAACATGTTGGGATCAAAGATGTATGACGTCGTAAGAGTTGGAGAACCAAAACTTATAGGAGAAATAATAGGACTTGATGAAGACCTTGCATTTATTCAAGTGTATGAAGACACTGCAGGTATAGGTCCAGGTGAACCTGTTTACCCAACTTATGAACCCCTCTCAGTTGAACTTGGACCAGGACTTATAGAATCCATATTTGATGGTATTCAAAGACCTCTCTCTTTAATAATGGAACACGCAGGTCATTATGTAACAAGAGGCATTGAAGTTCCTGCTCTCCCAAGAGATAAGGAGTGGGATTTCAAACCTTTGATAAAAAAGGGTGAAACAGTTGAAGAGGGTGATATAATAGGTGAGGTGGAGGAAACAGTACTGATAAAACATAAAATAATGGTTCCTCCGGGAATAAAGGGAGAAATAATTGATATAAAAGAGGGTAAATTCAAAGTTACAGATGAAATTGCTAAAATAAAAACAGAGGAAGGGATAAAAAGTATAACAATGATGCAAAAGTGGCCTGTGAGAAAACCAAGACCTTATAAAAAGAAACTTCCTCCTGTAAATATTCTTTCTACCGGCCAAAGAGTGATAGATACATTCTTTCCTATAGCCAAAGGAGGCACTGCGTGTGTCCCAGGTCCCTTTGGTTCAGGGAAGACTGTAATTCAACATCAGCTTGCAAAATGGGCAGATGCAGAGGTAATAGTTTACATAGGTTGTGGAGAAAGAGGAAATGAAATGACCGATGTGTTAATAGAATTTCCAGAACTTAAAGATCCAAAATCTGGAGAGCCTTTAATGAAAAGAACAGTACTTGTTGCCAACACATCTAACATGCCGGTTGCTGCACGAGAAGCATCGGTCTATACAGGAATTACAATTGCAGAGTATTTTAGAGATATGGGATATTCGGTTGCATTGATGGCAGATTCAACATCAAGATGGGCAGAAGCAATGAGAGAAATATCAGGAAGACTTGAAGAAATGCCAGGAGAGGAAGGTTATCCTGCCTATCTTTCTACAAGAATAGCTGAATTTTATGAAAGAGCGGGAAGAGTTATATGCCTTGGAAAAGATGAAAGGGAAGGTGCATTATCTGTAATTGGTGCTGTATCTCCTCCAGGAGGTGATCTTTCAGATCCTGTGGTTCAGGCAACTTTAAGAGTGGTAAAGGTATTCTGGAGCCTTGAAGATAAACTTGCATACAAAAGGCATTTTCCTGCGATATCTTGGCTTAACTCTTACTCTCTTTATAAGGAAATCTTAGAAGAGGATGTGAAAAAAGTATCCCCTGAATTTGTTGAAGATTCAAAAGAAGCGATGAAATTGCTGCAGGAGGAAGCAGAACTTGAGGAAATTGTAAGACTCGTTGGAATAGATGCTCTATCTCCTAAGGAAAGATTAATTTTAGAGGGAGCAAGGTCAATAAGGGAGGATTTCTTACATCAAAATGCGTTTCATGAAATAGATACATATACCTCTTTAAAAAAGCAGGCTGCAATGCTTTCCCTTGTGATGTTTTATTACAGGGAAGCATCCAAAGCTCTTGAAAAAGGTGCAGAGCTTGAAAAACTCATAAATCTTCCTGTAAGGGAAAAAATAGCAAGAGCAAAATACACAGAAGAAAACAAACTGGAAGAAATTGAAAAGATAAAAGAAGAGGTAAAAAAGGAAATAGAAGAATTGTTTACTGCAAACGTATAATCTAAGGAGATAAAAATGCCTCGTAATTTAATTGGCTTGATTGTAGGTGTATTTCTTATGATTCTTGGAATGTTTACCTTAATAACCACTAAAAACACAGGGGGAGTAATTCCATTACTCATCGGTGAGTCGCTTTGTTACTTAGGCTGGCGAGGAGGTCGTACTGCATTAATTATTTTTGGCCATACCTGCATTGTGGTAGGTTGTTTTTTGATTACATGGGGAATATATCTTTTGCCTTATTCAAAACCAACTCTCTCCCATATTCTTACCCGTCCCCTCTTTTGGGGAGTGTTATCTGTAATGGGGGGTATCTGTGCTAATTACCATGGATTCTGTCAATGTATTCGTAAGGAGGAAATAAAGCGGAATAGAGAAAAAACTTCTTGATTACTTCATAACAAGTACTGCCGAACCATCTATCTTACTTTCTTTAAGTCGTTTCAAAACTTCATTTGCCTCACAAAGTTCATAGGTTTCAACAACTGTCTTTACATCCGCATCTGCTGCAAGCTTAAGTAGTTGTTCCACATCTTCCTTTGTACTGTTTGCAACGCTTCTTATCGTTTTTTCATGATAAATCAACTCATAGGTTAACATAGGAAACGGGGTCATATATATCCCTGCAAGAGCTATTGTTCCTCCTTTATCCAGCATTCTTAAAGCCTCTGGAACTATCTCTCCTGCTGGAGCAAAAATTATTGCGCTATCAAGTTTTTCTGGTGGAGTATCCTCTGCCTTTCCTGTCCACACTGCCCCCAATCTTTCTGCCAATCTTCTATGCTCGGCACTTCTTGAAAAAACAAATACTCGCATCCCAAGATACACTGCAATTTGTATTATCACATGAGCAGATGCTCCAAAACCATACATCCCAAGGTTATCCCCTGGTTTAGCCTCACTTAACTTGAGAGCTCTAAATCCTATAACTCCTCCACATAAAAGAGGTGCAGCATGAATATCATCAAACTTTTCAGGAATTCTATATATTGAATTTTGAGAAGCCTTCATATATTCTGCATATCCTCCATCAACATCGTATCCTGTAAATCTTGCATTTTTACACAGATTTTCTTTACCTTTTCTACAGTATCTACATTCTCCACAGGAAGAGTAGAACCATGGGATTCCAACTCTATCACCTATCTCAAAACCCTCAACCTTTTTGCCTTTCTTCTCTATCACACCGATTACCTGGTGACCCAAAATTAATGGAGATTTGTGTAACTTTATATCACCCTCTACTATATGAAGATCAGTATGACATACCCCACATGCCTTTACTTTAATTAAAACTTCATCTTCTTTTATTTCAGGAATAGGAATATCTTCTAACTTTAATGGTTTTTCTTCTATCAAAGCCTGTTTATATAAAATCATTGCCTTCATTTAACCTCCTTTTGAAAAGCAAAAACATTCTTTGCGCATTTTCAAGCATTGCGTGATTGTTGTTAAAAAATATGTAAACTTTTTCTGCGTGTGTGCTTAGAATTTTCTCATAAATTTCTATAAGTTCATCATCTGTGTAATAATGGGAATACCAATCTGTTCTTCCGTGCATTCGCAAATAAACCCTCCCCTCTATGGTTACTATTTCTCTTGGAAGATAGGGTGCATCAACCGATACCCATGTAATCTTTAACTCTTTAGCCCATTCTATGTTTTCATTACTCCACCATGAAGAATCTCTTGGTTCCAGAGCAAATCTCTTCCCCAAATTTGTAAACTCTATAAATTTTTCTATCGCTTTTCTTTTTTCAGGAGTAAAAAACGGAGGCAATTGAAAAAGATAAAAATCTACTAAATCATCCAACGGAGAGAAAAGTTCTTGCATGTATTCCCATCGCGCAAAAGATTTCAAAGAAAATTTGAAAAAATGAGTGATACTTCTATGTACCTTAACAGCCCATCTTAAATTTTTGCTTTTTCTTCCCCATGCTTTAACTTGATTTCTAAAAGGAAACCTATAAAAAGATGCATTTAACTCCACAGCATTCAACCCTGAATTGTCTACGTACCAATCAAAACTTCCCTCCTTGTTCCATCCGTACATCCATCCAGAGGTCCCCACATATATTTTCATGTATGGTAAACAGTGCGATAAACTTCTTCCAGATATTTCTTATCCTTCCCTTTAATATCAAGAATAGTAAACCTCCCCTTTCTCGTATTAGGAGCCAGTAAAACTGCCTCTAAAAATACTTTTTTCTCTATTCCAATATCCTCTGGTTTTTGAGGAAGGGAAAGTCTGTGGTAAAAATTCTTTAAAGTCTTCCATGCATCATTTTCATGCATAAAAAGGGTAAAAATAGATGCAATTCCTACCTGCTCACCATGGTATGCAGGCTCTTTTAAAATGCTGTCTAAAGCATGACTTATCAAATGTTCTGCTCCACTTGCAGGTCTTGAACTCCCTGCAATTCCCATTGCAATTCCAGAGAGAATGAGTCCCTCTGCAAGCTCTTTTATTAATCTTTCATCTTTTAAACCCTCATAATCGGTTTTCAAAAAATTCTCTGCAGGAATTTTAGCAAGAAGAAAGGCAAAAGGATCTATTTTTTCTTTATTATTTTTCTCTGCAAGTAACCAATCTTCTAATGCAGATATGTTTGAAAGCAAGTCACCTATTCCTGCCCTTAACCCTCTCTTAGGAGAGTTTTTAATAACATCTATATCCACTATTATCCCCAAAGGCATCCTTACTCCTACACTCTTAATTTCATTTCCATAATTTATTACTGCAACAGGGGATGATATCCCATCATGGGAAAGAATGGTTGGTATACTCACAAATCCTATCTGTCTTCTTGTTGAGGCAAGTTTAGCAGGATCAAGAGTTCTACCCCCTCCTACTCCTATTATCACATCCGGTCTTACATCCTCTACCGCCTTTTCTATTTCTATAACCTTATCAAAACCATTGGAAGAAATGTGTATTTTAAAAGAAAATTCAAAACTTTCTGCAATTCTATCTGCTATTTCATTCAAAGGTGGATCTCCATAAACTATAAGCACTCTTCTAAAGTATAAATTTGCATCTTTTAAAATTTCCACAATTTCAGTAAGAATATTCTTTGAAATCTGTAAAAAAATAGGTATATCAATACTTCTCATCAGTGCCATTAACTCTCCTTCTTATAAAGTCGTTTTACTATTCTTTGAGCATTCTCTAAATCTTCAAATGTATCTATCTCTGTCCATAAATAGCCCTCTGTAGGAATACAACCTATTTCAACCTCTTCTGCCATTTCATCAAAAGCCTTTTCATACCATTCATTCTCGCCACCTTTACTCAATATTTCTTCTATCTTTGAAAAGAGTTTAAAAACTCCTTTGCCTTTAAATCTTGCTATTCCAATGTACTCTCCACAGGCCTGTGATAAAGGTATTGTCTTTGCAATTCTTTTCAATTTTCCCATCTCACAGATTACCTTCATGTCTTCCTCTGTCAAATCTTCCCTTATATCCACTATTATAGAATTTTCAAAAGAAGTATTTAGAACTTTCTCCATGATTCTATAATCAAACAGAATATCTGAATTTAAAATTACCATATCCTCATCTACAAATTCTTTTGCAAGATAAACCGAATAAATATTATTTTTAGTATTATAGTAGGGATTATAGATGATCTTTATAATAGGAGAAATTCTCTTTTCTATTGCTTCTTTTCTATGACCTACGATAAGTACAATATCTTTTTCCTTAAGACCTGTTTTTTTTATATTCTCAATGGCATAAAAAAGTAAAGGTCTCCCATCTATCTCTATCATACATTTTGGAACTTTCTCTGTTAAAGGAAGAAGTCTTCTCCCTTCTCCTGCTGCAAGTATAAAAACCTTCATCTTCTATACTTTTTGTAAACACTCAGTGATTTAATTAGATATAATACTGATGCCACTGTCCATATCGTACTCATAATAAGAAGTTCTCTACCTTCAAACACCCCTGCTAAAAAAGGAGCGATAAAAAGCATAAAAAACTGTTCATCATAGGAGGTATAAAACTCACCAACTCTTTTTATTATTCTTCTTTCAAAAGGCGTAACGTATGCTGTATCCCGATATCTGTTGATTCTCCAGACATGATGAGAGAAGAAATGAATTGTATAATGTAAAACAAAGAGAGCAATTCCAATGTGTAGGAGAGCTTTCTTGCCAAAAATTCCATACACCAAGGAGGCCATTGCAAAAAACTTTCTTGTGAAATCAAGCCTTGCATCTAACTTTGCCCCCAATTTTGTCATTTTATCACTATATTTTGCAAGTTTTCCATCTACACAATCAAGAATCCACGAAATCTGCCATAAAACCGCTCCTACTACAAGGGATTTTCCTGTACCCTTTATAAAAAAGTAACAGGAAAAGACAAAAGGAACAAGGGTAGATAAAGTAATTAAATTTGGATGTATACCTAACCAAGCAAAAATCTTTACCAAAGGAACTGCTACCGGATCTGCAAAAAGCACTGTACTCCACGCGTCTGTATCTTTTAAATATCTCTTTCTATTTATATTTCACCTCAAAAGATCTTTTAAAGGATCAAACAATCTCCTTCTGGAGGGGGCTCTCAATTTTTTGAGTGCCTTGGCCTCTATCTGCCTAATCCTTTCCCTTGTTACATTGAATATCTGTCCCACTTCTTCAAGAGTTCTTTGAACTCCATCATCAAGCCCAAACCTAAGTCTAAGAACTGTTTCTTCTTTTTTTGAAAGAGTTTTCAATGCTTCATTGAGTTTTTTTTCAAGAATTGTCCGCGCAGCATGATATGTAGGAATTGGTGTTTTCTCATCAGAGATAAAGTCTCCTACAAAACTTGATTCTTCATCATCTATGGGTTTATCAAGAGATATGTGGTATTGGGCAACGCTTGTTAGAAATTTTATCTTATCCTCTGAATAACCAGGCATTTGTTTGCTTATTTCCGCTGGAGTAGGTTGTCTTCCATACTTTTGTATATATTCTCTTGTTATCCTTGTGATTTTATTTATGGCATCTATAATGTGAGCAGGAACTCTTACTGTTCTTGCTTGATCTGCAATTGCCCTTGTTATTGCTTGCTTTATCCACCAAGTAGCATAAGTAGAAAATTTATACCCTTTTTTGTAATCAAACTTTTCAACCGCCTTTATAAGTCCCAAATTACCCTCTGCTATGAGATCTATAAAATCAAGTCCCCTATTTGTATACCTTTTTGCAATACTTATTACAAGTCTTACATTTCCCTCTATCATCCTATTCCGCGCAGCAAGTATTTTTTCCTCATTTTCATTTATCTTCTGTAGTATTTCATCTATTTCAGTGTGCTTTCTACCTACAAATTCCTCAAGTTTTCTTCTCTCCTTTCTCAGTTCTGCAATTCTTTCCTTAATTTCTTGAGTTTGTTTTTCTTTTTTAAGTTTTTCTATCTCTTGCTGTATCTGTTTTATTTTATCGCTTTTCTCTCTAAACTGTTTTATAAAAATCTTAACCACATCATATTGAAGGGACATGTCCAGTATCTTTTTTATTATCTTCTTTTTCAACTCTTCAATCTCTTTTAACACCTTTTCAGTTTTTCTCTGTCTTAAAAGAACCTTCAAATTTTTATTGTATTCTTCAAGCTTGTAAATGGATTTAATAAAACTATTTTTCCATCTGTTATAAGCCTTTCTATCCGTAATTGTCTCTAAATCGTGTTTTGCTACCTGGTCCACAGTTTTCTCGCCTCTTTCAACGGTTTTACATTCCTCTATTAATCCCTCGATCATCGCAGGAGACACAAAAAGAAGTTTTGTTATCTCCTTATAACCCTCTGCCATCTTTCTGGAAAATTTCAATTCTTCATTCTTTGCAAGCAGTTCAAATCTATTGAGTTCTCTAAAATAGGACCTTGCCGGGTCTTTCTTCCCTCTGAAGAAGTAGGTCTCTATTTCCTTGTCATGAAGGATAACCTCTTCTTCATCCTCTTCTACTAGTTTTATCCCTTTTTCTCTAAGTCTCATTATTATTTCGTCCACATCCTCGGGTGGTATAAACTCATCAGGAAGATAGGTCTCCAGTTCTTTATAAGTTACATACTTTCTTGAACTCAGTTTATCATATATTTCTTCAAATATCTCCTTTTTTATCTTCTCCATTTTTCTACTCATGTCTCACCAACCTGTTTAATTCTTTTACCATTTTCTCCACTAAATCTTCCTCTCCCTGCATCTCTGCTTCCTCTATTTTAGCAAGCAAAATTTCTTTTTTTCTATTATTCACGTATCTTAAAAGTTCCCCTTCAAACTCTTCTTTCTTCACTTTAAAATCTTCAAAAATCCACTCTGTAAGTATTTGCCTTTCTTTTTCGTCTACTTCCTCAAGCAATGAATTAATAACCATTTTCTCACCTCCTTTATAGAGTTTCTCCAATATTGTTTTAACAAACTCATCCTTTACATAATCCAATTTTAAAATGTTTTTTGCCACTTCTATATACTCTGGATTACATATAAGAATTTTTAAAAATCTTTCCTCCTTTGTTGGAATTTTTCTTTCAATCTTTTTATCCAATTTCTCCATTTCCTTTTTCTTTACGAGAAGTAGTTCCTTTTTAATCCTCATTTCCTCTGCGAACTTTGTAGCATACAATTCTCGCAGCACATCGTCAGAAAGAAGAGATAACATATTCTTCATTTTTTTTATTACCCTAACTTTATCATCAACAGTATTTGGTTTTTCAATTTTTATAATAAAATCAACAGGATCAAGTAAATTTCGCGATATGTAATCAACAAAATCTTCCTTTGAGTATTTCCTTAAATAACTATCCGGGTCCTCATTAGGAGGAAGAAGAATTATTGCAGGAGAAAGCCCTGCTGAAAATGAAACCTCCACAGCTCTTTTAGCAGCCTTTATCCCTGATTCATCTCCATCAAATAGAAGGTATATTCTTTGGTTGTACCTTCTTAAAACTTGTGCTTGTTCTTCTGTAAAGGAAGTACCAAGAGGAGCCACTGCATTATCAATCCCTGCGGAATGAAGTCTAATAACATCAAAATATCCCTCCACAAGCATCGCTCCATCTCTCCTTATTCCGTTCTTTGCTTTATCAAACCCATAGAGAACTTTTCTTTTTTTGAAAAGCGGAGTTTCAGGTGAATTTATGTATTTGGGTTCTTCATCCTTAATTGTTCTTCCTCCAAAACCAATAACTCTCCCTGCTGAATTCATGATGGGGAAAACGATTCTTCCTTTAAGCCATGGATATATATAATCTTCCCCCTCGTAAAGTATCCCTGCTTCAACAAGAACTTCTTTTTCTATTCCATTTTTGGAAGCCTCTCTTAATAAGGGTTCTGCATACATGGGTACAAAACCTATAGCAAAATACTCCAAAGTATCTTTTGAAAAATCTCTTGAGAAAAGATACACCTGTGCTTCTCTACCTTCACTGCTCCATAGATATTTTACATAAAAGTTTTTTGCGAACTCCAGAGCCTTGTAAAGTTTCTCTTCCGGTCCTGTAATTCTTGTCCCTTCTATTCTTATTCCTGCTCTTTCTGCAAGTTTTTTAACCGCATCCATGAATCCTATCCTCTCATAATTCATGATAAAAGTAATCACATTTCCTCCTGCCTTACATCCGAAACAATGGTATAACTGTTTTTCAGGACTCACATAAAAAGAAGGAGTTTTTTCTACATGGAAAGGGCACAAAGCCCTGTAGTTCTTTCCTACTTTCTTCAAATCAACGTATTCTCCAATTACTTCAACAATATCATTGGCTTCAATAATCCTTTCAATCAGTTCTCTATTTAACATAGCGATAACACCGTAACACCTGCTCCACCTTCGTGTATCTCTCCAAGCCTAACCTCTCTTATTCTGGGATCATTTTGAGCAACTTCTTTTACCATCCTTCGCAAAATCCCTTTGCCTTTTCCATGAAGTACCCATATCTTCTCCACTCCTACGCTCCATGCTTCATCAATAAACTCTATCAACTTCAATTTTGCATCCTCCACAGACATCCCTCTTATATTAAGAACTGGATTAAAACAATATTCTGCTTTCACTTCTACTCTTTTTCTTTCTTCTATTTTCTCAAGTTCCTCTCCCGTAAGTAGGATTTTCTTTCCTTCTATATTAACCAGATATCCTCCATTCTCCTTCCCCACTATAACCCCTTTGAGTTTCCATTTTTTAACCAACACATTATCTCCTTCTTTAAACTTACCGATATCTTCTTTGACCTGAGGTTCTATTCTCTTTAAACTCTGCTCAAAAAATTTCTTCACCTTCAATATACTTTCTCTGGAAGCTTGGGTTTCCTTTATTTCCTTTATTAAATTTTCTATCTCTTTTCTTTTTTCAATAAGTTCTTTTCTTTTTTTCTCTGCATACGTCCTTTCTATCTCTTTTATCCTTTTTTTCAATTTGTCAATTAGCTCTGTGTATTTTTTAATAGTGGTCTCATATTTAATCTTTAAACTACTAAGTTCCTTTGCTTCTTTCTCTACTTGGTCTTTCGCCTCTGTTAATTTTCTAAGAACCTTTTCCACTTCTACGAATTTTTCGTCAGCATATTTTCTTGCCTTCTCTACCACATCTCTATCCAGTCCTATTCTCTCCGAAACTTCAATTGCATTGCTGGTTCCTGGAAGTCCTATTAAAAGCTTATAGGTAGGTCCTTTATCCCATCCCATCCCTGCATTTAACATGTCATTTCTTGATTCCACAAATATTTTAAGTCCTCCAAGATGAGTGGTGGCTATAACAGTTGCCCCTTTTTGACTCAATACTTCAAGTATTGCTGCTCCAAGTGCTGTGCCTTCATTTGGAGATGTAGAAGTTCCAATTTCGTCAAGTAGTACAAGAGTTCTGGAATTAGCACTTTCTATTATCCTTTTTATATTTAATAGATGTGCTGTAAATGTGGATAAATTTTCATCTATTGATTGCTCGTCTCCTAAGTCAACAAAGATATTTTCAAAAAGAGGAATTTCTGTACCCTCTGCTACAGGTACAGGTAACCCTGAAAGAGCCATGGCAGTTATCAAGCCAATGCTCTTCAAAAGTACAGTTTTACCCCCTGCATTTGGGCCAGAAACTAAAAGAACGTTTTTTTTCATTTCAAGATCAAAGGGGACAACCTCTTTTTTATACATTAACAACACAGGATGCCTTCCTTCTTTTATATAAAATTTATCAGATATTATAGGAATGGTTGCTTTTATTTTTCCCGAAAACTCCTTCACCGCATTTAAAAAATCTATCTGCTCTATAAAGTTTTTGATTTTTAAAAAGATATCTACACTTTTATCCAATTTTTTGTTTAAATCTTTTAATATTCTCATCTCTTCCTTTTTTTCCCAATCCAGAAAATGCTTAAGCCTATTGTTTAACTCAACTGCTTCAAATGGTTCAACAAATGCGGTGTGCCCGGTCTCTGAATAATCAATTATGACCCCTTTATAACTCGATTCGTATTCTCTTTTAAGGGCAAGTACATATCTTCCATCTTTAAAATATAAGTTTTCATCCCAAAAAATAAAAGGATTTTTTTTTATCTCTTTTTTTAAAATAGACTGTATCTCTCTGCGAACATTGTGTATTTCTTTCCTTATCTCTTTTAATTTAAAAGAAGCCTCATCTCTTATTAAAGCATTTTCATCAATTACATTATCTATTAAATTCTTAATGGGTCTTGTATCATCTATACTTTCAGCAATTTCTGAAATTTCATCTTTAAACTTTACCATCTTCTGCTTAAATCTCTCAAACTCTTCAAATCCTTTTGAAAAAGAAAGAAGCTCTTCAGGAAAAAGAAACCCATTTTCTATCTTTTTCTCAATAACTTTGTATAGATTGTATAGCTTTGATACCGAACTTTCTTTCCGTTTTTTTATATCAAGTATCAACTTCTGCCTTCTTTCTATCTCTTTTTTACTGCTTAAAGGGGCGAGGGAAAGAAGCTTTCTCCTCGCCCCTTCGGTAATACTGTATTTTGCAATAGCAGAGAGAACCTCGTGATACTCTATTCGCTGTAAATCTTTAAGCATATCACAGCTCTTCTTTCTGCATCCTTTTTAACCATCTCCTGCGCGCCTCAATCATTTTCCTTTTTCTTCTTTCGCTTGGTTTTTCGTAATATTCATGCCTCCTCCAGTCTCTCAATATACCTGCTCTTTCACATGCTCTTCTAAACCTACGCATAAAGCTTTCATAAGGTTCTCCCTCTCTTACAATAATACCTGCCAACCTATCACCTCCTTTCATTTTTAAATGTTTTTTTATTATTCATAAACAAAAAAAATATTTGAAACTCCCACAATTGCTGCCGTTTCTGTTCTAAGTCTTCTTTCTCCAAGAGAAAAAAACCTCACTCCTTTTTTTCTTGCCATCTCCTTTTCTCTATCAGAAAATCCTCCCTCCGGTCCTACGAGAAGCAATACTTTTCTTATTCTTCTATCCCTCTCTTTTAACCTCTCCCCTCCTTCATCTGCAAGAAATGCACCATCATACACACATACCTCATCCATTATTTCAGAAAATTTAACAGGTTTTCTTATTTCAGGTAAATAGGACCTTAAAGACTGTTTTACAGCACTAAGAGCAATTCTTCTTAATCTTTCAATTTTTGCGGAAGGATTTTCCCATTCTACAACCGTATACTCCGTTATCAGTGGAATAAACTCATACACTCCCAGCTCTGTTGCTTTTTCTATCAGAACATCCATTCTTGGTCCTTTTATAATCCCAAAGGCAAGATGTACTTGTAAAAGGGATTCCCTTGGTTTTCTTTTTTTACCTAAAATTTCACACTCTACTCTATCATCAGTAACCCGTTTTATCATCCCCCTGTATTCCATTCCCTTTCCATCGGTTGCCAGAATAATATCTCCTTTTTTATGTCTCATTACTTTAAAACAGTGATGAGCTTCAGTCTCTCTCAAAATGAAAACATTTAATCTCACATCCTCTGGAGATACATAGTAAAGTTCTCTTCTCATTCTTTATAAGGTGGGGGAACTGGATAATCCAATTCCTTTATTATCTCTTTTTCTCTTTTTGAAAGATTATTAGGTACATGGACCACTATCTTAACCAACTCATCTCCTCTTCCTCCTCTTTCAAGGTGCTTTATTCCCATGTTTTTAAGTCTGAATATGGTTCCGGATTGAGTGCCAGGGGGTATCTTTATTTTTTTATTTCCGTTGAGTGTAGGAACCTCAATTTCTCCTCCAAGTACCGCTTTTGCAAAAGAAACAGGTACAGTCACCATAACATCATCTCCCCTTCTTTTAAAAAGAGAGTGAGGTTTTTCCTCAAATTCTACAATTATATCTCCTCTTCCATCTCTTCCCCAGTGCCCCTCATTACGAAGGGTCATGTAATTACCATTTGAGACTCCAGCAGGAATGTCAAGAACAATTCTTTTCTTTATCTTTATCCTCCCCTCTCCACCACATACAGGACATCTCTTAACAACTTTTCTACCCGTCCCATAACATTCAGGACATGTAGAAACCTGAACGAACTGTCCAAAGAAACTTCTTGAAACTTTTTTTACCTCTCCTCTTCCATGGCATAACGGACACACTGCAACCTCTCCTCCTTCTCCATTACACGCATTACATTTTTCCCATCTTTGTATCATTATCTCTTTTTTTGTCCCATTTGCTATCTCCTCTAAGGAAAGGGAAATCCTTATTCTTATATTTCCACCTGCCTGTCTTGTCCTCCTTGGTCTTTTTATTCCAAAGAACTCCTCAAAAAAGCCCCTTCCAAAGAAATCTCCTAAGTCACTGAATATATCCTTTAAATCATCAAAGTGGGTAAAATGTTCCCATGTAAATCCCTGAGGACCAAACTGTCTTGAAACTCCCTCATGTCCATACATATCATACAACCTTCTCTTTTCAGGATCAGAAAGAACTTCATAGGCTTCTGAAATTTCCTTAAACTTTTCCCTTGCTTCTTCTCTATTATCAGGATTCATGTCAGGATGATACTTTCTTGCAAGCCTACGATAAGCCTCTTTTATCTCTTCTTGAGTGGCATTTCTTGAAACACCTAATATTTCGTAATAATCTTTCTTCTCACCCATTATTTAAATTTAACCTTTTTCCTCCTCATCTATTACCTTATACTCTCCCCCAACATCTTTTTTTCCTTCCTCCTTCTTTGTCTCTGTACCTGCTGTCTGAGTACTTTGCTTGTAAAGTTCCTCTGAAATTCGATACATCACCTGTTGTAGTTCCTCCATCGCCCTATTTATTGCAGCAACATTTTCACCGTTCATCGTTTCCTTTAATGCTCTTATTTTCTCCTCAATCTGTCTCTTATCCTCCTCTTTCACTTTATCTCCGAGTTGTTTTAAAGTTTTTTCAGCAGAATATATTAAACTATCTGCCTTATTCCTTGCATCGATCAACTCTTTCTTTCTCCTATCCTCTTCCTCGTGTTCTTTTGCCTCTTTTATCATTCTCTCAATCTCCTCTTCACTAAGTCCTGAAGCTGCAGTTATCCTTATTGATTGCTCCTTTCCTGTTGCCTTATCCTTTGCAGAGACGTGCAGGATTCCATTTTCATCTATATCAAAAGTAACCTCAATCTGGGGGACCCCTCTTGGTGCAGGTGGAATACCCTCAAGATGGAACATCCCAAGACTTCTGTTATCCTTTGCCATTGGCCTCTCACCCTGCAAAACATGAATTGTAACTGCTGTCTGATTATCTTCTGCAGTTGTAAATATCTGACTCTTTCTTGTTGGAATAGTTGTGTTCCTTGGTATTATTACAGTCATCACGCCACCAAGGGTCTCAATTCCAAGAGAAAGTGGTGTAACATCAACCAGAATTGGCATCTCCACCTTATCCTTTGCTGCCTGACCTGAAGCCTGATACGCAGCCCATGCAGCACCAACTGCAACAACCTCATCTGGATTTATTCCCTTCAATGGTTCCTTCCCAAAGAAATCCGCAACCGTTTTCTGAACAAGAGGCATCCTTGTCTGACCGCCCACAAGTATAACCTCATCAATATCAGCAGGTGATAACTTTGCATCCTCAAGAGCCTGCCTTACAGGACCAAGACTACTATCTATAAGGTCTTTAACCATGCTCTCAAGCCTTGCTCTTGTAAGTTTCAGCTCTATATGCAGGGGGCCCTTCTTTTCATCAACAGTTATGAATGGAAGGCTTATCGTTGTCTCAAAAGTGGTTGATAGTTCACACTTTGCCTTTTCTGATGCCTCCTTTATCCTCTGCAATGCAGACCTGTCCTTGGAGAGGTCTATTCCATGCTCTTTCTTAAACTCCTCAATTATCCAGTCCATTATCCTTTTATCAATATCATCCCCTCCAAGATGGGTGTTTCCATTTGTTGAAAGTACCTCAATTGTTTCAGGGGTTATCTCAATAATTGAAATATCAAAAGTCCCTCCACCAAGGTCATAAACAGCAACTTTAAGGCTCTTTTTCCCCTTCTCCTGCAACTTCTTTTCAAGACCATAGGCAAGTGCAGCAGCAGTTGGTTCATTTATTATCCTTAAAACTTCAAGCCCTGCAATTCTTCCTGCGTCCTTTGTTGCCTGCCTCTGGGAATCATTGAAGTAAGCAGGAACTGTAATGACAGCCTTTTTAACAGGTTGACCAAGATAGGTTTCTGCTGCTTTTTTAAGATACTGCAGAATCATTGCAGATATTTCAGGTGGAGAGTAATCTCTTTCTCCAACCCTTACCCATGCATCACCATTCCTTGCCTCTATAACCTTGTATGGAACCCTTTTTATCTCCTCCTGAACCTCTGAGTATCTTCTTCCCATAAATCTTTTAATTGAATAAATAGTTGATTCAGGATGCAGGATTGCCTGCCTTTTCGCAAGAATCCCCACAAGCCTTTCTTTTCCGAAGTGAACCACCGAAGGAGTGGTCCTTCCTCCTTCT
>CAYQJV010000023.1:0-24029 GCA_964417925.1 uncultured bacterium
AAAAAACAAATGGATACATACCTGCAAAAATATACGATATAAAAAAGGAAATATCTTATGATACGGTTCCAAACAGGTTTCTCCTTTATTTCTTTAACTTCTTAAAGAGGAATATAGATGTGATATTAAAAGGAAGAGAAGAGAAAATTGAGAAAAATCGTCTTTTTCAGATGGCTAAGAGAGTGTTGAGGGTAATAAACCATTATAAAAAATCTGATTTTTTAAAAGATGTTAAACCATTAAAGGACTTCAACATATCAAGTTTGAGTTTGTTTACAGATAGAAAATACTCTGAAATTTATGAGGTATATCAAATACTAAAGAGAAACTTAATACTTGACATCTCAGGACTTTATGAATACGGACTCTATCCTATTGACAGGTTGTATGAGATATGGGCATTCTTAAAAATAGTAAACAATCTCAAAAACATGGGATTTGAAATTACAGGACAAAACCTTATTGAAGGAATAAGAAAGAATAGAGTGAGTGTGGATTTGAAAAATGGAATAAAAATAACATTAAAGTCTCCAATTGATTCACAGGAAGTTGATGTATGGTTACAGAAGAGCATAACTACGAGTGAGGATAAATACGGATTAAAATCAGCATCTCACAGAGTAATACCTGACATTTTTATAGCGGTAAAAGATAATAATAGATATAGGTTCTATGTTCTTGATATGAAATATAGGGTTGATGTGTTAAAAGAAAGAAATAAAGAAATAAACAGAGAATTATACGGAGAAGAGAAAGAGGAAGAAGAAGATATAGGCATAAAGATAATGGGAGATAAACTTCCAAATTTTGCCATTGATGACATACATAAATACAGAGACGCCATAGTGAAAGATGAAAATGATAAAAAGAAAAAAGATAATAAAAAGGATAATGAAAATGACGGTTACAGTTATAGAGTGGTGGAGAAAGGGATAGCCATATTTCCCGGACTCGTTGAGGATAAAGAATATAAGGATAAAATAAGAGATATGAACAAATACGGAATTGATATAAAAGGATGGCAACCAAGAAAAGCAAAGAAGGAAATAGTTGAGTTCTTAAAGGAAATTCTGAAAGATATAAAATGCAATGAAAATAGCATAAAAATAAGTAAGGATGATGATGAGAAAAAAGTAAAAGAAAATACATTCAAAGTATGGATGTGTGAGATTAAATTAAGTAAGAATGGAGAAGATATTATTCCCGAGGAATACAACTCTGATGACTATATAAAACTCTTCAATAAATACATAAACTCACACCCCATAATCCTGAAAGCCATAGCAAAAAAGTATAATAAAAAGGATAATTTATACAATGAAATGATGATGAGGGCAATTCTATCTGAATATGATGAGAATATTAAACCTATAGAGAAACTTAAAAAAGAGGAAATAGACGGTTCAAAAGATATTGCTTTAATAAATTTTGAAGGAAGTCACAAAGACAATGATAAAGCATATATTCCCTCTTATTCATGGTATAAAGAAAATAAAAGGGAGGAAATTCTCAAAAAATATAAGAAAAAAGCTGTGAAAAAAGATGATAAAGAAGATAAGCCCAAAATGATATTTTTCTTTCAGGATAAAAAAGAGGGTTATAAATCTGAGTTTGACGATATTAAAAAGGCTATAAACGGGAAAATAGAGATAAAAGATTTTAAATACATAAACCTCTGGGGATTGCAGAAAGCAGGGATTTCGGATATTGTGCATATTGGGGGACATTATAATCCATGGAAGGGAGAGGTAAACGAAAAAATAATCCTTGAAGATATACTGAAAACAAATGTTCTTGCACTTAAACCCCTTGTGGTTCTGATGTTATGTGATACTGCAAAAACTACATGGAGGGAAGACTTTTTAAGTCTTGTTACAACATTCCTTGCATGTGGAGCAGGTGCAGTAATAGGCACAGAGGAAGATATAACTGATTGTGAAGCGAAATTATTCTCATACCTTTTTTACAAAAAAATAGCAGAAAAACAGAATGAACCTGCCTTTAAACTTTTCAAGGAAACGATAGAAGAAATTAAAAAAATCAAAATAGAAAATGATAAAATACGAACAGGCGAAGGTGAAATTATTGAATGCAATAACAAAATTGAAGATAAAGAAATTCATAAAAAATTCCTTTACTTCGGAGACCCTGAGTGGAAATTGCTTGAAGATTTTTAACTTATAAATCCCTAAACAGGAAGTAAAAATGAAAAGGCTCTTTTATCTTCTCATAGGGCTTTTTATCCTCTGCGCAAAGGAGGAAAATGCTCCCCCTGAGACCCCTTTAAAATATAGAAACTTATAAAGGGAAAAATTGACTTTTACAGACAAATAGATATAATTCTTACAGGAAAAGGAAAATTTATAAACGGGAGAGTTAAGAGTGAAAAGAACTTTTTATAATAAAAAGTTTGAAAAACGGGTTAGGTTTTATATAAAAGTTAAGAGCAAATTTCTTGGCTTAAATAGAAACTCTGGAGGGAATAGATGGCACTTCAAATTTTATTTCAATTAAAATTTCAAAAAATAGAAAAGACAGACATAATTTACTCATCAGTGGGAGGTGAATATGGATCTTTCTTCGAAAGGAGGTAATAATGATGAGCCTCATTCTTGTGTTTTTTACAAGCTACAATCTAATAAAAGATTGTGGTTTTGAACAACCAAAACCAAAGGATACATGGAAAGAAGAGTTGCTTCGAGAGGGAGTAGCAAATTCTTATTGTGAAGGAGGATATGAGTCAGATTATTGTGGAGAGACTTCTGTTTGGGATGGTCGTGATGATGGTAAAGTACATTATGCTTTGCTCAGTCAGGAATTTAGAAGGTGTGTGAAAGACATAACAGAATTGAAATTCTGGTATAGGTGGCAAAGACAGGGACACTATATCAGATATTTCTGTGTAAAGATAGTTGGAGTTTCTCAAGATACGCTTATGTATTTATGGTACGAAAATAATCCTCCACAAGAATATCCTTGGCGAAGGATTATTGAAATGGAACTTCCTCCAAGCAGACAGTGGACATTATTTGATAGAAATCTTTTTGAAGACTGGGTTCAAGAAGGATTATCTGAAGAGGATACGGTCAAAGAGATTATTCTTTTTGCTTATGGCGTTACAAGCGGGAATTGTGTTAAGGTTTATTGGGATAGCATTCAAGTCTTGAGTATCAGGTATGATTTTGATATGTCAGTTGTAGACATAATTTCAAATAAACCGAGTTTGAATGAGGATTATGTTCCTGTAGCAAGGTTCTCAAATCTCGGTTTTTATGAGGATAAGTGTGTTGCTGTGTTTAGTATCCTTAAAGGAAAAGAAGTTTTGTATTCTGATTCTTTGGAAGTAAATTTAGAAGTTGACGATACTGTGGATGTGAGCTTCAAACCTTGGCATGTTACTACAGATAATGTGATACTTAAAGCAGAAGTTGTTTATCCTAAGGATCAAAATCCAGAGAATAATGTGAAGTTGAAAAGTTATCTTGGAATTGAGAGAAGAAAATTTGCTGATGTATCAGGAAAGCTCAGATTTTATGATGTAACAGGAAGAAGGATTAGGAATCCTAAGCGGATATTTTTCCAGTATCAAAACGGTAAAGTTGAAAAGAAGGTAATTCTGGAGAGATAGCACATGCTTAAAAAGTTAGTAGTAGCGTATATACGAACAGTTCGCATATTTTTCCAATTCAGTAGCATATCCGAACTATTCGGATATAAACGATTAAGTGAAATGTCCACCGTTGTCCTGAAAAGATTTAAAACCGAGAATGAAATAAAAATAATAAGTGGCAAAAAATGAAGAAATCACTTGATGAGATAAAAGAAATTATCCAAAAACATAAGAAAGAGCTTAAAGAAAATTATGGCGTTAAAGAAATTGGTATTTTCGGTTCTTTTGTGAGAGGAGAAGCGAAAGAGAACAGTGACATTGACATACTGGTTGAATTTGAAAAGCCGATAGGATTCTTTAAATTTCTTGAACTGGAAGAATATCTGAGCAATTTAATAGATAAAAAAGTAGACCTTGTATCTAAAAAAGCACTCAAGCCACATATTGGAAAGTATATTCTTGAAGAGGTTGTAATAGTATGAAAAGGACTTACAGGGATTATATACTGGATATCTTATCATCTATTCAGGAGATTGAGGACTTCAGTGAGGGAATGTCCCTTGAAGAGTTTGTAAAGGATAAAAAAACTGTAAATGCTGTTATTAGAAGCCTGGAAGTGATGGGAGAGGCTGTGAAGAAAATTCCTTCAAAAATCAGGGATAAATACTCAGAAATTCCGTGGAAATACATTGCAGGGATGAGAGATAAGCTGATTCATGAATATCACGGCGTTGATTTAGAAATTATATGGGAAGTCATAGAAAAGAAATTCCACCTCTCAAACCCAAATTTGAAAAAATATTGGAGGAGTTGAAAAGATGGAGCTAAAAGGTGACTGTGGACACTCTGCAATGCTTTGCACCTTGCCTCTATCGGGGGTTACTTAACAGGTGGATATGTGGCTCGCTTACGCTAGCTCAAATTTCGCAAGGCGAAACTTCACATCTCCCCAGAACGTTATATGCAAAATCCTCTTTAAAACAATTCATAAGTAGTTATGGCTAAAACTAAGCCTTTTGATGAACACTCATCTAAGTATGAAGATTGGTTTGAAAGGAACAAATTTGTTTATGAATCAGAGCTTAAGGCAATAAAGGCGCTATTGCCAAAAAGCGACAACGGTGTTGAGATTGGAGTTGGAAGCGGTCGATTTGCAGTACCGTTGGGTGTTAAGATTGGGGTTGAACCTTCAAGGAAGATGGGAGAGATTGCCAAAAGAAGAGGTATCAAGGTTATAAATGCAGTAGCTGAAAACCTACCATTTAAGGAGTCGCAGTTCGACTTTGCGTTAATGATAACCACTATATGCTTTGTAGATGATGTAGAAGCGTCTTTTCGGGAAGCATATCGGATATTGAAACCAGGTGGATGTTTGATAATCGGGTTTATCGATAGGGAAAGTCCTGTTGGAAGATTCTATCAGCGACACAAAGAGGAGAGTGTATTTTACAGGATAGCCACTTTCTATACGGTTAATGAAGTAGTTTCCATTTTGGAAAAGGTGGGTTTTAAGAACTTCAACTTTACCCAAACAATTTTTCATGATTTGGCTGAGATAAGAGATATTGAACCAACAAAGGAAGGTTATGGTGAAGGGTCCTTTGTTGTGATTAAGGCAATGAAAGGTAGATGTTGAATCTTAAGTATATTACTCAAAAATGGATGAAATAAAATATAAGCCGATAGGAGTTGTTCATTCTCCTTTTAAGGAGCCAAAGGGAACACCTATACAACCTACGGCTGCAAAGAATGTTGAAGGGACTGTTGAGGTATTCCCGGAATATGCTGAGGGTTTAAAAGACCTTGAAGGCTTTTCCCATATTATTTTAATATACCATTTCCATTTGGTTAAAAAGCCATCTTTAAAAGTAAAACCTTTCATGGATAATGAAATGCGCGGAGTGTTTGCAACACGGGCTCCGAGCAGACCAAACCCTATAGGTATTTCAGTGGTGCATCTTTTAAAGATTGAGAGAAATATATTATACATACAGGGTGTGGATATTGTGGATGGAACCCCTCTCCTTGATATCAAACCCTATGTTCCTGAATTTGATATGGCAGAGGCTCAAAATATAGGATGGCTTAAGAAAAATGTGCATAAACTTCAAAAATCAAAAGATGATGGAAGATTTACAAAATAAGGAGTTAAAATGGAACAGATAATAAAGATGCTCGTATACCTTGCTATAGGGCTTTTTGCCGGATTTATGAGCGGTATGTTCGGGATAGGAGGAGGTTCTGTAAGAACACCGCTCCTTTATATTGCCGGACTGCCCTTATTAAGCGCTTTCGGGATAAACCTACTGGTTATACCCTTTTCCTCCCTTACCGGTGCTGTAACCCATAGAAAAAATATAGAATGGAAAGTTGCCTGGTATGTGATAATTGGCGGGATGATGGGCACGCTAACAGGAGCATTTTTAACAGGACTTATCCCAACCTTAGCCTTAGCAATCATCTTTGTTATTGTTTCTATTATAACTGTAATCGGGATTCATCTTGATAAAATTTTCCCGCAGAAAGCTGAAAAGATCAATCCGAGTGCAAAAACTGTCATCTTAGGAACTTTCTTTCTGAATTTCTTGACAATCCTGCGCGGTGGTAGTGGAGGCAGTTTATTTCCCCCTTTCCTTAAAATGATAGGGCTTGATATCCGCAAGGCAATAGCCACATCGCTTTTTGCAACCATTTTCACAGCAATCGCAGGCGCTATTGTGTTCTGGTCCCGTGGCAATATAATGCTTCTTCCTGCCCTTATGGTAATCTTAGGTTCGATACTCGGAGCACGGATAGGCGGTTTAATATCCCTAAAGACAAAACCGTTATCGCTCGAAATCGGGCTTTCAGTATTTATTGTAATTCTTGCAGTAATTGTATTGATTAAAGCAATATGATATATTTTACGTCTGAACTTTTCTCTATAAAAAACAAGTGCTTGCTTATGCCTGGCATTATTCAGAAAAAAGCAAAGGAGAAATCATCAAGAATAAAAAGTTCTGGTTTTTCATCTGTGCTTCGGTTCAGGAGTTCGGATATCCAGTTCAGTATTTAGGAGGTTAGGGTGGCACCGACCCACAACGAGAGAAATCTCCTTGAAAGGTGCGCAGGGGAGAAAAAGGAGGAAAAATGCAAAAAGGGTTTTTGGTTCCTTATACCAATGATGATTTTCTTAATAGGTGATTGTGACCTTTTTGAGAATAAAGAAGAAGGTTTGGAGCCTGGCACAATCAGGTGGGAATATAAATTCCCTGATGGGACACCTAACATTGCAGATGTTCCTGCTTTATCTTCTGATGGAACTATATATGCTACCACTGTTGGAGATGGATGTTGGCTCTATGCTATCAACTCATCAGATGGAACCCAGAATGGGCTTTTCATATGGATTTTGCTTTTTGGGTAGGTTATCCTGTTGTGGACAAGGATGGAACAGTGTATCTTACTGCAGATAAATTATATGTTATTAATCCTGATGGAACAAAGAGATGGGCTTTGAATCCCCCAAATCAAGAGGGACAGGCGTATGGTTTTACAGGGGCGATAGCAATTGGTAGTGATGGAACTGTGTATGCAACATTAAATGATCATCTAAATCCTGTTCCTCCCAGGATTATTGCGGTTAACCCGGATGGAGCAGTAAAATGGGATATCACATATGGAGACCTTTTGACACACAGCGGTTTCCTGGAAATAGGTCCAAATGGAACCCTTTATCTCTTTGCAGATGATGGGCATGCAATTTATGCATTTTCCACATCTACCGGGGATACCAGCTGGATTTATGAGATAGAAGATTGTGTAACAGGGCCCGCCGCTATTGACCAGAATGGTGTGATATATGTAGGACTTTTCAACTCTTGCAAACTTATTGCTTTGCAGAGCAACGGAACCTTTCTATGGGAAAGGAACTTGGGGGATCAACCCAGTTCGCCGGTAATAGGTCCGGATGGGACTATATATACCAAATTAATGAATGATAGCCTTTGTGCTATAAATTCATCCGATGGCAGAATAATATGGAAGAAAAAGGGATATGAGTTTGGTACCCAAGAGATTCGCGCTATTGTGGTTGATGCAAATGGAAATTTATATCTTCATGGGGCAGGATCCTTCGGTACACAGGGCTACACGCATTTTCTCTATGCGATAAATGAAAATGGTGAAGTTTTGTGGAAAATAAATGATGTATTCACCGAATGGCCTCCTCTTATTGGACAGGATAACATCCTTTATGTTCAGACCTCTTCTGGAATAACCGCTATACAGGGTGAAGCAAGCCTCTCAAACTCACCCTGGCCTCGTCCATACCATGATAACTCTAACAGTTGTAGATATGGGGGCTTTTAGTATAACGAATAAAATGAAAAGAGTTTTGGTAGCAGGAGCAACCGGATACCTTGGAAGATATGTTGCAAAAGAGTTCAAAGAACGGGGATACTGGGTAAGGGTCCTTGTCAGAAAGAAATCTCTTAAAAAGTTGGAGGAGGTGGGTCCATTTTTACAACCTTCCATTAAAGAATATATTGATGATATTTTCATAGGTGAAATTACGGATATTCAAACTCTGCAGGGTTTATGTAAAGACATAGATATTGTATTTTCCTCAGTGGGAATTACAAGACAGAAAGAAAAACTTAGTTTTATGGATGTAGATTACCATGGAAATAAAAATCTTTTAGAACTATCTCTTAAGACGAATGTAGAGAAGTTTATTTTTGTATCTGCTTTCAATGTCCACTTGTTTTCAGATTTAGAGATTGCTAAAGCACGTGAAAGGTTTGTGGAGGATCTGAAATGCTCTGGTATTGAATATGCAGTTATTAGACCAACTGGATTCTTTCCTGATGCCACCGAGTTCTTAAAAATGGCACTTTCCGGAAGAGTATATCTTGTAGGAAAAGGTGAGAATAAGATAAATCCAATACATGGCGCCGATTTGGCAAAAATTTGTGTTGATGCTGTTGAGAATGGAAGGCAGGAAATACCAGTTGGCGGTCCAGTTGTTTATACTTATCGGGAGATTGCAGAACTTGCATTTTCTGTAATTGGCAGAAAGCCGAAAATTACAAGTATTCCAGTAGCACTGTTAAAACTTATTGTGAAAGCAATACGCCCTTTCAACAGACATTATTATACTCTCGCTGAGTTTTTCCTGAGAGCAATGCAAAATGATTTTGTTGCCCCAAAAACTGGGACCCATAGTCTGAAAGAATATTATGAAGAGTTCTTGCAATACAGAAACAGCAGATAACAGCAGGTATGCTCAGCAAAACCTTGCATTTTGTCACTTGCAAAAGTTAACCTTAATTATATTAATTAAGAAATTTTTGTTAGTTTTTTGTGTGATTGGTCTATTGAGTTCGTGTCTTGAACGTTCTGAAGAGTCATCAATGATATATGCTTTTCCAACTCAATGTGGTGATATGTGGGAATATGAGAGATTATATTGTATGCTATGATACTGTGCACAACGATACCAATGTCTATTTAACAATTGATACTCTATATGAAAAAGTTGAGGTAATAGATACGATAGCTGATTGGGAATGCTATAGATTTTTTCTAATGAAATTTGGTGGTATGCGCATCCAGATACAGCACTCCTTTGGATAGCTTACTCACAAGATTGCAGTAAGAACTATGTCTTTAATTCCCCTGAAGAATTAGCAGATTTTCTATATCATCTTAAATTCGGCTTTACTTTTTCACTAAAAGGAGATACTTCGTACTGGTGTCCTCCAAAGAAGTTGTTTGTTTATCCTTTAGATGTTGGTAAGACTGGATAGCAATGGAGAATCCATGGGGAGAAGAGAGAAAGTACTGCAGAGGAATACCCGCAGATAAGGCAGGTAGCAAAATAGGTTATTTTGATGTGGAAGATGTTTATCTACTTTTGTGTTCAACAATGTCTATCTCCTTTATTATAAAGGTGCTTATACTTTTAGAGACAACAAAATGATATGTAATTTTGTAAACACGTTTTTACCGTTAAGTGAAATCTCCAAGCCTGCCCTTGAAACATGAAGCAAACAACACTTGATTTGACAAAAAAGTACAAAACATATTACATAGTAAATACAACACCTGAAATTGCAGAGATTTGGGGAATGAAAATTCCTGACAATAGTTGGCATGTGCATGTTTGGAGGAAAATCCAATGCTCTTAGGATCTGTGATTTATTACTCAGGCATTAGCTTATGGCTTAATTCTTTGTCTGCTGTGATAATAACTGCATTGTTTTTGCTATGCAGTACGCTATACATAAAATTCATTGAGGAAAACACCATTTCTGATTCCACGTTTTAAAAAATGGTAAAAGAAATCCTGAAACAATTCTAAACAAGGATAAAATGAAATGACTGGTTTATAGATGGATTGCTCTTTAAGTCCTTACAAGTTTGTGAGTTTAATTGTAATCTATTAAGCAAGCACGGAAAGAATATGAAGCATGGTTTAGCAATTAAAATCAACCTACCAGCCTTACTGAAAAAAGAGTATGAAGAGATATGGAATTACATCTAAAGCGAAAATTCTTGAGGTTCCAAAGCCGAAATTAAGAGAAATTGCTAAAAATCAGAAATTGGCAGTTGAATTATGGAAAAGTGGTACTCATGAAGCAAGAATTTTAGCATACATGATCGTCCATCCAGCAGATTTTGTTGATGACACAATGAATAGTGGGGGTTTCCGAAGATATACAACTGGGATTTATGCGATCAGTGTGTTATGAAGTTATTCTGGAAAACGAAGTATGCTTATAAAAAGGCAATTGAGTAGAGTTAAAGGAATCGCGAATTTACAAAAAGGGCTGATTTGTGCTTATGGCAAAACTTGCAATAAGCCATAAAAAAGTTGACGATGGAAAGCAAGTAAAAAGATCAATTTATTAACCACAAACCTCTCAAGTTCAGAGGATTAAACTATGCAGTTCATGTAGTGTTACAAATTTTTAGATATTTACTTACAGCATTTTGCCTATTTCTTCTATGTCATAAAGTAAGAATCCTATAGGAGCGTTTTTCTTTGCGACCATTATTACATATATGTTCTCTGCCTCATGTACTAAAAGGTATTTATCCCTGGTTCTAAAGATTGAAAGTTCTCCCTTCTGCATGTTAAGTTCTTTAAGCATTTTGTTGATCGGATCAAGAAAAAGTACTGTCTTTGCTGCAAAGAGTTCATCATCTTCCATACCCGGTCTTGCAGATACTATTAATCCATCCTTAGAAACTACAATGATTCTTTCCACTTCAGGATTTTCCTTAACAAGGTTATCTATTTTTTCATCCATCCCTGCTATTCTTTCCATTTTGCCTCCTTGACTTTTTTAAAATCAAAAATATAATTATTCACCTATAGGGCGGTTAGCTCAGTTGGTTAGAGCGCAGGTCTCACATACCTGAGGTCGGAGGTTCGAATCCTCCACCGCCCATATTTTATTTAAGTTTTGAGACATCAAAAATTCTTGGTTTTTCTTTTATCTGTGTTTCTGCTCCTATTCCCCATCCTGTAAGTTCTCCGGTTTCATATCTGGTTTTGAATTTTACTATTCTAAACAAAGGCACTTCACTACTCAACCAGAGTTCTACAGGTATCCCTTTGGGAGAAGTGGTTTTTACATGAAAACATTCAAATTCTCCTGCTGGAGTGACTATTCTTTCTTTTTTAGCATTTTTTATAACCTTTGTATTTACAAGGAAAGGCCTATTCTCTCCAGGGGGTTCTCCCTCTGGATCATTCACTATTTCTACTGCCTGCTGGTTGTTTAACTTTATTATTATTCGTTTTGCTTTTCCTCTAAATCCGTAGGGTATAAGCATTTTGTATATAAATCGTGATGTATCCTTGGTTCCTATCATTTCAAACCAGTACATATCATTTTCCTTTCCAACCACAGCATATCTCATTGAGTATAGCCCCATAATCTGAGAATTAACTCTGTATTCACACCATTCTCCTTTCTGCCAGACAGGTTGAGTTAGTTGTTCTTTTTTACAGAAAATAAAAAGTGTTATTATCCCCACTACTGGGTATATTAATTTCTTCATTATTCCTCCTTTTGTTTTAATGATAGGTATAAAAGGAAGGAAAGTCAATTTCAGATTTTTATTTTTGTATTTTTCTCTTTTAAAAGCTCTCTTGGAAAGATTCTATCTCCGGTGATTACTCTTGTTAATTTTACTATAAGTGGAACTGTATAGGTCTTTGAGTATTGCTGTTCTATTTGAGGGTAAAGTTTTAAAAGAGACCAGATAAGAAAAATTGAGAGCCCAAGTCCCACAAGAAATCCTGCTATTCCTCCGAGCAATCTGTTGAGCCATCCAAGAAGTATTATATCAAGTAGTTTAGATAGCAACCAGGAGAAAATGAGAAATGCAATGAGAAGCAGTGAAAAAACGAGGAAGAATCCAGCCATATACTTTACAGCAGAAGGGAGAAAGGAAAAGAACCTTTCCCCAATTTGCGATGCAAAAAGCCATGCTACAATTAATGCAACTATGAAACCAGTAAATCCAAAGGTTACCTTTACTATTCCCCTTTTTATGCCTGTTATAACGGTAAGAACTATTATTAGTCCGATTACAACGTCTATTGCTATATTCATGTTTTTTTCAAAATGTCTCTTATTTTTTTCAATTCTTCCAATACCATCTCTTTTATATTGTTTGTGTTGGATGAGGATTTCTTAATTTTTTCTTCTATCTTTTTTTTGGCTCCTTTAATTGAGTATTTTTCCACATATAGCAAGCGATATATTTCTTTTACTATATTTATATCTTTTTCTGAGTAAATTCTTCTTCCAGCAGTATTTTTCCTTGGACGAAGTATTTTAAACTCTTTTTCCCAGTACCTTAACACATGAGGTTTCACTCCTATTATTTGTGATACCTCCTTTATAGTATAATACTTTGTTACCATATTTCCTCTTTAAGAGGTCGTGAAAGGAGTCTTTTTAATTCTTCTTCTGGAGGTGAGTTTTTATATAAAATTCTGTATACAGCTTCAGTAATGGGCATTTCAACTTTCATTTCTCTTGAAAGTTCAATTGCTGCCTTTGTTGTTTTTACTCCCTCTGCTACCATCTTCATTTTTTTAAGGATTTCATCTATTTTTTTACCTTTTCCCAACCAGTATCCTATATATCTGTTTCTTGAATTTTCACTGAAAGATGTGGTTATCATATCTCCCATTCCAGAGAGACCTGCAAAAGTCTCTTTTTTTGCTCCCATTCTAATTCCAAGTCTTGTAATTTCAACCATTCCTCTTGTAAGAAGAGCTCCCTTTGTATTGGTTGAAAATCCAAGTCCATCAGAGATTCCGGCTGCTATTGCAATTATATTTTTCAAGGCTCCTCCAAGTTCCACTCCTACTACATCGTCTGTAGTGTATACCCTGAAATAAGATGACGCAAACAGATGCTGGGTTTCTACTGCAACGTCTTCCACGGTTGAAGCAGAAACAACACTTGTGGGCATTTTTTTTACTACTTCTCTTGCAATACTTGGTCCTGAAAGAACTGCAATAGGTGTATCAAAGAATTCTTTCCATACTTCAGACATTCTTTTTTTAGTCTTTATCTCTATCCCCTTTATAACACTCACACAAAATCTTTTTGGTCTATAATCTTTTGGTAATTTTGAAAGGGTGTCCCTTAAGGCATGGGAAGGCACTGCAAGAACAAGTATGTCTGCATTGTCTATTACAAAATTAATATCCGAAGAGTAGTGAATCTCAACCGGTATTTTTATCCCTGGAAGAAATTCCGGTATTTCACGTTGTTTCTGGACTTTCTTAACTCTTTCTTCATTTATTTCCCAAAGGTATATTTCATGGCCTTTTTCAAACAACATTATACCAAGAGTTGTACCCCAACTTCCTCCTCCAAGAAATGCAATTTTCATCTTTTTAACTCGTATTTTTTTTCTTCTCCTTTGATAAGCCTTTTTATATTATCCCTATGAGTCCATAACACAAAAAGAGCAATAAAGATAGCACCATACACGGTTGAAGGTTCAGTATATCCAGTTAAATAACAAAATAGAGGAAGAGATAAAGCGCTTCCCATTGAGCAAACTGATACTATTTTTGTGATTAAAAACAGGATGATCCAAATTACAATAGAAAGCCCAAGAGCAGTAGGTGAAAGAACCAAAAATACTCCTATCATGGTTGAGACACCTTTTCCTCCTTTAAATCCAAGCCAGGGTGTAAAAACATGCCCAAGGATGGCTCCTATTCCTACAATACCAGGATAAGGGGAAAATGTTACTGCAAGTAAGGCAGGAATTACTCCTTTTAAGAAATCAAGAATAAATACTAAAGCCCCTATTTTTTTGCCCATAAATCGTGATACATTGGTAGCGCCGATATTTCCACTTCCGAGCCTTCTTATGTCTACTCCTTTTAGTTTTGCAAAAATATATCCACAGGGTATTGAGCCAATAAAAAAGGAAAGAATGAACAAACCTACAGTAATCATTATTCATTATAACACTGTTGAAAGATTTGTCAATTTTTTACTTCAATTTTTACTTTAATTTTTGACTATAAATTGCATAACATGCTTTTCTAAAAGAATAAAAATGTTTGAATAAGATTTTGAACTCAAAATGTAACTGAAAATTTGAAAAAGTGAAGAAGAAAAATCAAAAATCTCCTCCTTGAAGAATTTCAGAAACATATTGGACTTGATAAAGAGAAAGAAGTTGGTAAAACAAGACTATGGAGAATAAAATATCCTTATCAATCTACGGTGGCGATGAAATGCAGTCAATATTATGGGATTCTACAATATTCATTAACACTACATTCATGTTTTAACCATTCCACTCTCTCAAACCCTCAAAAACTGTAACATTTATGTTACATTTAAATACAGTATAAACCTCATAATTACAGATACATACAAAAACCCTTCAAAAGTGTAACATTTGTGTTACATTCAAAGGCAATTTAAGTAATGTAGTTACAAAGCATACAAATACATTTAAAAACTGTAACATTTATGTTACATTTTTGTTATATTCTGAAAAGCTTTCAATTTTTAAGTATAGGTATTTCATAACTTAATTTTTAGAATCTTTGGCATGTTTTTCGCTATATAATATTGGGTGTAGAGAAAGGGGGTGAGATAATAAGAAAAAAACCTTGACAAAAAAATAAGAAAATATAAAATAGGGGGTGTAAAATGAGAGGAGTGATAAAAATACTGGTTTTGGGTATGGTGGTAATGGTTGTAGCCCAGCCTTCTTATGATGAGAAGTGGAAAGGAGAGGGAACAGGTAGTGTGGTGGTGGATGGAAATACAATTCATCCATGGGCTCGCTGGACTGCCTGGATTGAGAATGATTATACTCCAGGTAAGGATACAATCTGGGGAGTATGGCATGATACTGTAACAGACGCATATGGAAACATATATGGGCATAGAAATGAGTCAAACGGGTATGCAGAAGGAAAATGGGACTGTGTTAATTACGATGTAGAAGGAAGATGGACAGGAATTTTCATCAATGATAGCTGTTATGGGAATTGGTTGATTACCTCTGGTGCTTCAGGAAATGGAAGTTGGTGGGGACACAGGGAAGAACCATAACACAGGAGGGGGTAATCCCCTCCTGTAAGGGGGTGATATCCATGTTAATATTTTTAGTTTCTATGATTATAAAAAATGATTTTCTTGTGTCCAAGGATAATTCATGCCCTTCTATTAAAAGCATGGTTTTTGGTGTAGAAATGAAAAACGGGTATGTAATTACATGGAGGGATGGAAGAGGTGGTGTAATAGGATGGGAGTATTTTCCTCGGTGTCAGGAGATATATTTTCAGGATTTTGATTCTCTGAGAATTAGAAGAGGAAAAAATAAACGTGTTGAAACATCTCCAGAATGGAAGGAAAGATACTTTGGAGGTGTTGGAGATTTTAAAGATGCATTATCTTTTGTATGGAATGAAGGACCAGCGATAGGACATCCAGAGATTCATGATACCATGGGAACCATTTACTTCTGTGAGTATGATAACAAGGGGAATATGGTGATAAAACCTAAAAAACTCATTGACCATAATGATATTTCTATTTATCCATCTTGTCCAGTATATTATTCTACCAATGGATGTGACAAAGGACTTTTATGTTTTGGGAAAGAGAGAGGAGATGAAACAAGTTTTTATGCTCTGGTTATTGATTCTGTTGGAGAGATTCTTCTTCCTCTATTTCTTGTGGATGCAGTTTCTGGGTCCCATCCAATTGCAAGGGGAGCAATATCAGATAAATATTTTGCAATATTTTACTCCACCACTTTCAGTCCTGCCATTTCCAGGATGAAGGTCTATTCAATTGATGGAAAGGAGATTGATAGGATAGTTTTTGAAGAAAGTTTCGAGCCTTCTTCCATTGAAATAATTTTTGATACGATTTATGTGGTGTGGAGTCCGTATTTTTATGATAGGGGTGAAGAGCTATGGTTGGAGAAGTATGTGGTTAAGGATGATGGTGTTGAAAGAGTATTTCAGGAGGTTTTGATGAATAGATATCCAGCAAATATGCAGGTATCTATGGGATGGTGGGTTCAAGATGGAGGTTCAATAGAGGTTCCTTCTCTGGTTGTGATGACCGCATGGCATGACTGGGATGAGAAGAAGATAAAGTGCAGGGTGTATTCTGCACTTGGGGAGGAACTGGGAAGTGGTTCTTTTTCTCCATCTGTTTCTGATACTGCGACTCCTGATTTTTCTCTTTTCTATGGTGCAGGAAGGTTTCACATAGCATATGTTGATGACAGTAACCGGGTGATTGATGTTGCAACATATCTTACTCCTGATACCGAGCTTGTGTTTGCAGGTCCTCAGGTTGTAAGTGATGATACCTGTGGCAGGGGATGGAGTGATGCAAGGCTTGCAGTAAACAGCAATGGAGACTTTGCAATTTGTTACTGGTGCTATTATTACGATAGTCTGCGTGCTTTTGTGAAATTTTTTGATCAAAATGGAGAGGAACTTTCAGAAGAGATTGAGGTTCCTCTTCGTTTCACAAGGTTTACCAATGTAACGATGGCTATGGATGATGAGAGAAATTTGATGATAATACATGCTCCTGAGGTTCTGGAAAAAAATGAGAATGGTCGTCCCACAAGGGTAAGGTATTATGGGGTTATTGTTAATCCCTCTGGAGAGGTCAAAAAGTTTACCATAGGGGAGTATCCACCTGATGAGTTTTACATGTCCTGGCATAGTTATGTTGCATGTAATTCTAAAGGGGATTTTCTTATACTCTGGTGTCATTTTCCTGGAGGGGATGGTCCTGAAAATGTTATAAGGGGCAGGTTTTTTGATGCAAATGGAAGACCAAAGACAGATGTTTTTACTCTCAAGTTTCCTCTTGGACCCATAATGCCCACTGGGGCTGATGTTTTTGAGGATGGAGGGGCGGTTGTAGGAGCTGCAATGCCAAATGCTGCAGAATCATGGGCAATTGTAATAGACAGCACCGGTAATCCTTTAACAGGATTGATAGGGTTTATATCTACCTATCCTGTTATTGCCTGTGATGGAAAAAATAGATGGGTGATGGCAGGATTAGATGTAAAGCCAAACTACATGGTTTTTGATAGAGAGGGGAATGTGATAAAGTATTTGCAGGTGATAGATGCATATACATTTAAGTGGCCATCCCCAATTTTCCCTCAGCAGTTGTGGTGTGGTATGGATACATCAGGAAGGTTTATAATTTACTGGACAGATTTTACTGAGGATGCAAATCCTGATGTAAGGGCACAGATATTTTCAAGGGATGGTGACCCGGTATCAGAGATATTTGAGGTTCATAATCCTGATGCATTTCCTTATGAGTATCAGCTTTCTACCTGGCAGGGACTTGGAGTGACATCGGATAGGATTTATTTTATGTGGCTTGACAATCGCAGGATAAAGGGCTGGGACATATATGCAAAGGTAACGGACTGGGACTATCCAACAGGAATTAAAGAAAAGAGAGAAAGTAAAGATTTAGATATAGAGTATCTGGGAACTCATATTTTAATAAGTTTTTCCCTTTCTTTCCCTCAGGATTTATCTATTAAACTTTATGATGTTTCAGGAAGAGTGATAAAGAGCATCTTTTTAAAGGCAAAGAAAGGAGAAAACACAATTGAGATAGAAAAGGATTTTCCTCCTGGAGTGTATTTTTTGAGGATAGAAGGAAAGAAAATAATAAAAAAGGAAAAAGTTATTATCATGAAATAGGTACATTTTTGCTAAAATTTTTGATGGGAAGGAGGTCAAAAAGATAAAGAAAAATCTGAAAAGTTTTAAAGAGATAGTGTAACAGCATTAAAAAATTTTTTAATAAAATTATGATGAGGGTAAAAGACCTTGACAAGTTAAAAGCAATGAGCGAGAGGTGGTGGAGAGGCGTTTACGAATAAATGAGGGATACTTTTGGTGTTGCAAGGTCATTGCCTCCTTTAAGAGATTTGTTAGAGAAATGGGTAAAAAATAAAATCCAGTCCAAAATGTTATGAAATTCTACATTGACTTTTTGATTTTCTATCATATAATTATGCGGAAGTTAATTAACCTAAAAGGGGTAAAGATATGAGAAATTTCCTTCTCTTATTAGATACAAGTCTTTTTTGGGGTGTAAGATTCTTAGGTGAAGGGAATCATACTATAAAAGATGTTTTTAGAAAGATATATTTTATAGGAAATCGTAATAAGTTTCTAAAAAACATTCTTTTTTCCCACATTTCCTTTGTTTTAAAAGGTAAAATTGGGAATATGAATGGAAAGAATAGAAGTTTATGTTGGAGAGAAAAGTTTGAAATAGAAGGAGGTGGGTGATTTTTGATATCAGGGGCATAAAGGTTAAAAAAACATTATTATTTACGTTAAAGAAGGAGGAAAATTTATTTAAAAAGGAGGAGAAAATGGATAAGATCAAAAGGTTTTTACTCATTGTAGGGTTTTTAGGAGGATCTCTTAATGCAGACTGGATGAAAACATATGGAGGAGAGGATTGGGATTGGGGGTACTGTGTTATAGAGACCAGAGATGGAGGATACTTAATAACGGGGACTACACGCTCATTTGGTGCAGGAAGAGGAGATGTATGGCTTATCAAAACTGATTCAGCAGGAGATACATTGTGGACAAAAACATATGGAGGAGAGTATTCGGATGAAGGGTACTGTGTTATAGAGACTCAAGACGGAGGATACTTAATAACAGGATATACATGGTCATTTGGCGTAGGAGAAGTAGATGTATGGCTTATCAAAACTGATTCAGCAGGAGATACATTGTGGACAAAAACATATGGAGGAGAGGATGAGGAAGTGGGGTATTGTGTCATAGAGACCCAAGATGGAGGATACTTAATAACAGGGGAGAGATACCCATTTGGCGCAGCATGGAGTGATGTATGGCTTATCAAAACTGATTCAGCAGGAGATACATTGTGGACAAAAACATATGGAGGAGAGGATTCGGATGCAGGATATTCTGTCATAGAGACCCAAGACGGAGGATACTTAATAACAGGATATACATACTCATTTGGCGCAGGAGGAGATGTATGGCTTATTAAGACAGATGCAGCGGGAGACACATTGTGGACAAAAACATATGGAGGAGAGGATGAGGATTGGGGTGAATGTGTTATAGAGACTCAAGACGGAGGATACTTAATAACAGGATATACATACTCATTTGGCGCAGGAAGAGGAAATGTATGGCTTATCAAAACTGATTCAGCGGGAGATACATTGTGGACAAAAACATATGGAGGAGAGGATTGGGATGAAGGACGTTCTGTTATAGAGACCAGAGACGGAGGATACTTAATAACAGGATGTACACGCTCATTTGGCGCAGGTGAGACAGACCTGCTCCTTATAAAAGTGGAGCCTTCTTCAAAAATTAAGGAAGATGTTGGAATAAAAGAAAAACAACTTTTACACATTTATCCAAATCCAGCAAGTAGGTTTACGATTATTAAATACAAGGTACCTGTACCTGGAGAGGTTTCATTAAGGGCGTATACTGCAGATGGCAGGCTGGTAAAAAGTTTTGTTGAGGGATATAAAAGCAAGGGTATTTATGAAACAAAATGGGATTTAGAAGGAGTTTCAGCAGGTATTTATTTTTTAAGACTTAAAACCCCAAAATGTCTTTTAACAAAAAGGCTCATTGTGATGAGGTAAAATGCTAATTAAAAGCTTGACTTTTTGATTTTCTATCATAGAATTATGCGGAAGTTAATTTAACCTAAAAGGGATAAGGATATGAGAAATTTTCTTCTCTTATTAGATATAAGTCTTTTTTGGGGTGTAAGATTCTTAGGTGAAGGGAATCATACTATAAAAGATGTTTTTAGAAAGATATATTTTATAGGAAATCGTAATAAGTTTCTAAAAAACATTCTTTTTTCCCACATTTCCTTTGTTTTAAAAGGTAAAATTGGGAATATGAATGGAAAGAATAGAAGTTTATGTTGGAGAGAAAAGTTTGAAATAGAAGGAGGTGGGTGATTTTTGATATCAGGGGCATAAAGGTTAAAAAAACATTATTATTTACGTTAAAGAAGGAGGAAAAAATTTATTTAAAAAGGAGGAGAAAATGGATAAGATCAAAAGGTTTTTGCTCATTGTAGGGTTTTTAGGATGTTTTTCTCTTAATGCAGACTGGATGAAAACATATGGAGGAGAGGATTATGATCGGGGCCATTGTGTTATAGAGACTAAGGATGGAGGGTATTTAATAGTAGGATCTACCGAATCTTTTGGTGAGGGATATGATGATGTATGGCTTATCAAGACGGATGAGAATGGAGATACATTATGGACAAGGACATATGGAAAAGAAGAGTATAGTGAGGGTGGGAATTGGGTTATTGAGACTACAGATGGGGGATATGCAATAACTGGATGCACTGCTGGTACTCGAGAAGGTGATGTATGGCTTATCAAAACAGATGAGAATGGAGATACATTATGGACAAGGACATATGGAGGAGAGGGTTGGGATACAGGAAGTAAAATTATAGAGACTAAGGATGGAGGGTATTTAATAGTAGGATCTACACTTTCTCTTTCAGGGAAAGGGGAGGATGTTATCCTTATAAAGGTTGATCCCACGACAGGTGTTAAAGAAGGGGTAGAAAATAAGAGAAGACATTTTTTACACATTTATCCAAATCCAGCGGGTAGGTTTACGATTATTAAGTACAAGGTGCCTGTTTCTGGAGAGGTTTCATTAAGGGTATATACTGCAGATGGCAGGCTGGTGAAAAGTTTTGTTGAGGGATATAAAAGCAAGGGTATTTATGAAACAAAATGGAATTTAGAGGGAGTTTCAGCAGGTATTTATTTTTTAAGACTTAAAACCCCAGAATGCCTTTTAACAAAAAGGCTCATTGTGGTGAGGTAAAATGCTAATTAAAAACTGAAGAATTTCAAAAAGATATTGGATTGGTATCTCGAAAAAAAGGTAAATTTATGAATAAAGGCAAGGGCTTTGGGGTCCTTTATCTCGGGCGCCAAAAACAAAGAGGGGTAGGTAAAGTGCGAGGGATTTTATGGAGAAGTTTAATACAATACTTTTTGAACAGGTGGGTAAAGAATAAACTTCAGTCCAAAATGTTATGGAATTCTACATTTTCTTGACTTTCTTTAAATTTTGTGTATTTTTAATTCCTATGGTAGATGAATTAAGAAGAAAAATTGAAGAAAAAAAAGCAGTGGTGGGTATAATAGGGCTTGGGTATGTTGGACTCCCGTTGGTTATTACCTTTGCAGAGGAAGGGTTCAGAGTTTATGGGTTTGATATAGACCAGCAGAAAATAGAGAAATTAAAAAGAGGAATTTCCTATATAAAACATATCTCCTCTGAGAAGATTAAAAAACTTATAGAAAATAATCTTTTTTACCCAACCTCTGACTTTTCAGAATTATCTCAAGTAGATGCGATACTTATATGTGTACCAACTCCCCTTGATGAACATCTTAATCCTGATCTTTCTTTTATAATAAATACTGCAAAGACAATTTCAAAATATTTAAAAAAGGGGCATATTGTGGTTCTTGAATCAAGTACCTATCCTGGGACCACAGAGGAGATTTTAAAACCGATTCTTGAGGAATCAGGACTTTTTGCTCATAAAGATTTTTTCCTTGCTTATTCTCCTGAAAGAGAGGATCCCAATAATCCCAATTACACTACAAAAACCATACCAAAGGTTGTTGGAGCAAATTCAGAGAACTCTCTTTTACTTGCAAAAACTTTGTATGATCAGGTAATTGTGAAAACCGTTCCTGTATCTTCTTCACAGGTGGCAGAGGCAACAAAGATTTTTGAAAATGTTTTCAGGTCTGTAAACATTGCTCTGGTGAATGAGACCAAGCAGATATTCACCAAGATGGGAATAGATGTGTGGGAGGTGATAGAAGCTGCTTCTACCAAGCCTTTTGGTTTTATGCCTTTTTATCCTGGACCTGGTCTTGGTGGACATTGTATTCCTATAGATCCTTTTTATTTAACATATAAAGCAAAGGAATATGGGATAACAACGAGGTTTATAGAACTTGCAGGAGAAATCAACCGCAGTATGCCTGAATGGGTTGTTTATCGTTTGATGGATGTTTTGAATGAATGTGGGAAAAGTTTGAAGGGCTCAAAAATACTTATTCTTGGAGTTGCTTATAAGAAAAATGTGGATGATATGAGGGAATCCCCTGCTCTTGAATTGATGCATATTCTTTTGCAAAAAGGAGCAGAAGTTGATTACTCAGATCCTCACATTCCAGAGCTTCCTCCCACCAGGAAATATAAATTCAAGAAAAGAAGTGTTGAACTAACACCTGAAAATTTATCACGATACGATGTCTCTCTTATAGTGACGGATCACGATGCTTTTGATTATGAAAAGATTGTTAAATACTCAAAAATTGTGGTTGATACAAGAAATGCAACTAAAAATGTTAAGGAGGGAAGAGAAAAAATAAGAAAAGCATGAGAAAGGAGGAAGTATGGAATACCTTTTTCTCATAGTCCCTGTAAGTTCTGTTATTGCTCTTGGGTTTGCTGTGATTCTTATCCTTTATATTTTAAAAAGACCTGAAGGAGAACCTTTGATGGTCCGTATTGCAGAGGCTGTTAGGGAAGGAGCAAGAGGATATATAAGAAGGCAGTACACGGTTGTTGCTTTATTTTTCGCACTGATATTTATTGTTTTGCTTATTCTTGCAATCTTAGGGCTTGCTCCTTTACCTGTGCCATTTGCATTTCTTACAGGAGGTTTCTTTTCAGGATTATCAGGATTTATAGGTCTTACAGTTGCTACAAGGTCTTCTGCAAGGACTACAAATGCGGCAAAAAAATCATTGAATTCTGCGTTAAGAGTTGCTTTTTCTTCTGGAATGGTGATGGGTTTGGTTGTGGTTGGGCTTGCTTTACTTGATCTTTCAATATGGTACATGATTTTGAACTACATATACCGCTTCAAACCAATAGCAGAGAAACTTGAAATAATTACCTCCACCATGCTTAATTTTGGAATGGGAGCAAGTTTTCAAGCTCTTTTTGCAAGAGTTGGTGGTGGGATATTTACAAAGGCAGCAGATGTAGGAGCAGATCTTGTAGGAAAAGTTGAGGAAGGGATACCAGAGGATGATCCAAGAAATCCTGCAGTAATTGCAGATAATGTTGGAGACAACGTAGGAGATGTGGCAGGAATGGGAGCAGATCTTTATGAATCTTATGCAGATTCAATTATTGCTACGATGGCTCTTGCAGTGGCTGCTGGGCTTGGTTTGAGGGGGGTTTTACTTCCAATGACTGTAGCAGGTGCAGGACTTTTTGCCTCAATAATAGGATATTTTCTTGTAAGGACTAAAGAGCAAGCAACCCAGGCAAATCTCTTGTGGGCATTAAGAAGAGGAATATATGGAGCATCTATTCTTGTAGCTGTGCTTTCATTTTTTGTTGTTTACTATGTACTTGGTAAGCAATATACAGGAGTTTATTTTGCAATTCTTATAGGTCTTATTGCAGGAGTAATGATAGGATTTATGACAGAGTTTTTTACTTCAGATACCTATCCTCCCACAAGATGGATAGCTTCTGCTTCTCTTACTGGTCCTGCAACCGTTATTCTGGAGGGAGTTGCTGTGGGAATGCTTTCTGCAGCTCCTATTGTTGTAATTGTAGTTCTTGCGATTATTGGCAGTTTCTTCTTTGCTGGTGGATTTTCAAACTTTAATCTCGGACTTTATGGAGTGGGAATAGCTGCAGTAGGAATGCTTTCCACACTTGGTATAACACTTGCAACTGATGCTTATGGTCCGGTAGCAGATAATGCAGGAGGAAATGCTCAGATGTCGGGTCAGGAGCCCCAAGTAAGAGAAAGAACCGATGCTT
>CAYQJV010000024.1:0-23230 GCA_964417925.1 uncultured bacterium
TTATAAAGAATCTGAGAAATTTTTAAAGAGAAAAAGATTGAATCTTTTGGAATGTCTTGAGGTGGTAAAATTATATAAAGAGTATGGAGTTCCCGAACTTTCGATAAAGTGGGCAGAGAAAATAAGAAAAGAGTTAGAAAAAAGGGGAATTAAAAAATATCCTTTATCTCTGTTAAAACATCTTTACCCTCCTTGTTACATTTTCACCATAAAAGAGAGTGCCGAGGATGTTGGTATGATGCTTTCTTTGATAAGACAGGAAAGTTGGTTTAATCCAAGAGCAAAATCATGGGCAGGGGCGATAGGATTGTGTCAGCTTATTTTTTCTACTGCAAAGGGACTTGATAAAAACATTACAATAGATTCCTTGTTTATCCCTGAAATAAACATACCACTTGGTGCAAAGTACCTGAGGATTCAAAAAAATAGATTTAAAGATTATATTTATGCTCTTGCTGCATATAATGCAGGCCCTGGGAATTTAAAAAAATGGCTTACTGATTTTCCTTCTGAAATTTTTTTAGATATGATACCCCTTTATGAAACCGAGGATTATGTTAAAAAAGTATTAAGGGGATACTATATTTATAAGAGCATATATACCTTTTTATGATTGTTTTTCACTTTCTCTTTGCGGTATGAATGGTAGAAATATTCTTATCGTGGTTCCCCTCCCTTCTTTGCTTTTAATACTTATTTGTCCATCATGAGCATCTATTACACTTTTTGCAATGGTCATGCCAAGCCCTGTTCCTTTTTCTTTTCCCATGGTAAAAAATGGTTCAAAAACTTTATTCAGCATATTTTCAGGAATTCCTTTGCCTGTATCCTTTATTATAATTTCAATTCCTTTATCAGATTTTTTAGTAGCCACAAAAAGTTTTCCCCCACTTTCCATTGCTTCCACAGCATTCCAAATAATGTTGGAGAGACCTCTTTTTAACCTTTGAGGGTCTGCAAGGATGCTTTCGTTAAACATAAAATTTACTTCTTTTTTTATGTTTCTCTTTCGTAGAGTTTCATGAACTTCTTCAAGACATTCCTTTAGAATATCCTCAATCCTCACAGGTTTGAGTTTTATGCTTAACTGACCCTTAGATAGTTCCAGAAGGTCTATTACTAAAGAAAGCATATAGTCTGTTTCCTTTTCTATCATTTTACACAATCTTTCCCTAAAATCTTGAGGGATGTTTTTTTCGAGAAGCAGTTGTGTGCAGTTTTTAATAACTCCTATTGGGTTTTTAAAATCATGAACTATCCGTGAAGTTAACATTCCTATGGAGGAAAGTCTTTCTCTTTTAATAAGTTCATCCTGCATTTTTTTCAACTCTTCATAGGCTTTTTGTAATTCAATGTTTTTTTTCTTTAAGTTCTCTATCATCGCAATGTCTGTTGCTCTTAACCTTTGACTTAAAATTTTCATCATTCTAAATGCTACTAATGGATTTTTCATCAGGAACTTTTCAAAATTTTCTTTGTTTATTTGAAGGATCTGGGTGGTGGATACTGCAATGATGTCTGCAGACCTTGGTTTTTCTTCTATTAAAGCCATTTCTCCGAAGAAATCTCCTGCTTTTAAAGTGGTAATTATTTCCCCTCCTTTTACTACATTTACTTTGCCTTTAATAATTATGTACATTGCATTACCAGGATCTCCCTCCTTGAAGAGAATTTCACCTCTTCTTAGATTGACTTTTTGAGCTACAGCAAGAATTTCTTCAATTTCTTTTTCAGAAAGTTCTTTAAAAAGAGGACTTTTTCTAAGCTTTGTGATAAGCAGTTTTTTATTCTTCATTGTTTTAATTATTCTCATAAAAATAAATTTGTCAAATTTTCAAAAAACGGTTTTTCATGAACTTTATTTATTCTTCTCTTGACTTTGTGTGAAAATCATGTAGTATATTTTAATAAAAAAGGAGGTTTGATGCAGGAATCCAGGTTTGAAAGAATAAGGGAGTTACTTGAGAATTTAAGGAACATGGATCCAGATATAGAAGGGTTGGTGGTGGCTTCAAAGGAAGGTTTAGTAATTAGTTCTGCACTCGGAGGTAATCTCGATGAGGATAAAATAGCTGCATTTTCTGCATCCATGAGCGATGCAAGTGCAAGAACCTTTAAGGAATTTGGAAAGCCGGAGCCTACAGAAATTCTTGTAAAGTCTGAGGAAGGACTGTTATTTATTTTCTCTATAGAAAATAATGCGTTTTTAATTGCCATAACAAGACCTACCCAAAAAATAGGGCTTCTTTTTATAGATTTAAGAAAAGTAGCACAGGAGGTAAGAAAAATTCTTGAGTAATTAAAAAAGGGTTTTTCTTATGAAGGCTTTTAATCTTCCCCAGCTTGGTATTCCCGAAGTATCGGAATCTCTCTCGTCGATCCAGAGTACAATATACCATCTATTGTCTTCTTCTTTTTTCCATAGCCAAAGAATGATATTGCCTTTTACTACAGGGAAAGAATCAAGAGCTGTTTTTATTTCGTAGCATCCAGTATAAGAAAAAGCAGTATAGAGAGTATCTTTGATTAAAAATGTATCTATACAAGAAAGGCTTACTTGAAAAGGTGGAATTACTCCTGTGCTTTCCTCTACCATTAGAAAAAGCCTTGTAGTTACAGAATCCTCTACATAATAGTTGAAATCTCTGTAATATACTGGATCTTCATCCATAGAGTCTCTTTTATCCGGATAAAAATAAAAAAGGGTGTCAAAACAGTTCATATAATTTTCAATATCTAAGTTATTAAGAGATCCTACAAAATTTTTAATGACGTTTATGGGTTCTGTAGGAGGTTTTATGTATCCTGCTCCTTTTTCTGCTTCGGTTTCTGGAACTTCAAACAAAGAGCAACTAAAAATCACACCTGATAAAAAAATTACTCGCAGTATATTTTTCACCTTCACCTCCTACTAAATAAAATTCTTGAGAAAGATAGAGTGTTTTCCATTTTATTCCACTCCCTATTTTAAAACTTTTGATCTCCAGTCTTGTAGTTTCCTCAGACTTTTCTATTCTTATTCCTTTATTGCCGGAGATGTGAATATTCATCCATTCAAAATTTAATTCACACCAAAGAACTCCGTATAGTTCTTCAGTCGTCTTTAAAAGTTCAAACACCTCTTTATGTCCTATTCCCCAATTTTCAGAATGGTCGTTAATGACTCCTGTTCCTATTTCAACAGTTTTTCCAAATGGAGTAAGAGAGATGCCAAGAGAATCTTTTATCCTTCTTGTAAAGTCGTTTAAATATTTTACTAATGGATACTCGGTAAGGGAAGAACTGAGATTTACTGAGCAACCAATTCTTGCTTTTTTTAAAAAAAAGGAGATTCGGTTATCCGAAAGAGTATACCTTTTATGCCATGATATTCCTTGAGGATATTTTTCTGTATAAATGAGTTTATTGAAGGTGAGTAAAAATCTGGAATAAAGCTCTACTATGTTTGGTTTATTAAGAAAGAGATAAAGAGATGTAGTATCTGCTCCCTTTTTTCGGTCCATCCTTTTACCTTTAAAAGGATAAATTATCTCTCCGTATCCAAATGCTTTTGTAAAACAAATGTTACCTATGGTAAAGTAGCGGTCAAACTTTACCTTTATGTATTTTCTGTCTTTTTTTTCAAGCATTGCAGTATCCTCAGGAGTATAAGAGGTTTTTGCTCTAACAAAGTATATGTTTATATCTGAATTTTTTGTTAAAAAGTATCTCAAATCTACTGAAAAAAGTGAAGAGTCTGAAGAGAAATTATTTGAGGGAATAAATTTGTAATTTTTATCTAAAAGGTGTAGGGAGGTACAAAAAGTAATGTCTGCATTTTCAAATGGATAGTAAATATAGATATTTGCATTATCATAAGCTGTTGTAGAAAATTCATAGGAAGTATTTTTTTCTGCTCTGCATTTTTTTATTCTACCGTAAAGTCTAATTTTTCCCAAAGATAAATCTATGGTATCTATCCCTCCAAATATACTGTCTACACTGGTGTTATAGGTATCGTAGTATTTTTTGGTTCCTATACTTAATTTTATCCATGGAAGCGAAACATAAAAGCTATACTTAGAATTTTCTCTGTAACCTGCTACTATGTCTCCAGAACTGAATTCATAGGAACTTTCTTTTTCAATTCCTATGTTTTCTGTTCCTAATTTGATTCCTATACCCGGTCTGTAATAATTGCTGAAAAAGTTTACCCCTTCCACATAATAGAAGGTATTACTGGTTACTGTTTCTATGTATCCCTTCAGGTTAATCCATGGCAGAATTTCATATACAACTCCAGTATAGAGATTTAAAATGCTATCTCTGGTTTCATAAAATCTATCTTTGTATATTTTCATCGTAAGTTCAGAATAAGCAAATAGCACTTTTTCCCGATAAAAAGATATATTGGTAGAAAAGCTTAATCCACTTTCTCCATAAGGAGATGTATATCCTTCAAATTCTACTCCTCCAAGGTTAAACAGAAGTAATAGCATACACAAGTCGTTCATAATCCTTTACCGAAAGTTCCTGTGGCCTTGTGTTTTTAGATATTCCAAGTTTTGTAAGTTTTTCTTCACTTATTTCAAAGTTTCTGCATAAGTTATTATAGAGAGTTTTTCTTCTATACAGAAAGCACTTCTTAACCACGTTAATGAAAGTTTCTTCATCTACTTTGAGCTCTCTGGTGACAGGATAAAAACATAAGGAAAGTGAATAAACCTTTGGCTTAGGGGTGAAGTGAAAAGGAGGGATTACAACAATTGGTTTTATTTTAAAAAATGTTTGAACAATAACAGAAATAGCACTGTAAGAAGATGTGTTTCTCTCTGCTATCAATCTTTCAGCAAATTCCTTTTGGAATGTAAAGACTCCTTTTCTAAATTTTTTCCTTTTTTCTATTAACCAAAATACAAAAGGACCAGATATACGGTAGGGGAGGTTCCCTATAAGTAAAACATCCTTGTAATGAAAGTCAAATTCCAATACATCCTGTTGAAGGATTTCTATGTTTCTATACTCTTTTTTTAAAGTTTCAAGTAATGGTATAAGTTCTGGGTCAATTTCAAGGGCAATTACCTTTTTTGCCTTTTTTGCAAGAAGCCTTGTAATATATCCTTTTCCAGCCCCTATTTCTATTACTGTATCTTCTTTCGAAGGAGAAAGAGCTTCTATAAGTTTATCTGCTATCCTTCTTGAATGTAGAAAATGTTGTCCAAGAGATTTTTTAGGTTTATACAATTTTAAACAGCCTTTTTCCATTCTCCTGTGTTATGCTTTCAATTTCTTTCTCTTTCATCCCCAGGGTGATTGCCGTCTCCCTTATCACATATTTAAGATAAGCAGGTTCATTTCTTTTCCCTCTGAAAGGTACAGGAGTTAAATAAGGACAGTCAGTTTCAACCAGTAATCTATCAAGTGGAATTTTTAAAAGCCATTCTTTGGTTTTTTTCGAATCAAAGGTTAGCGCTCCATTCACCGAGACATAGAATCCCATTTCTATTATTTCATTTACATCTTTATAAGAGGCAGAAACAGAATGAAATACTCCGTGAAAATAATTTATTTTTTTTACTATTTCTATTACGTTTTTTACTGCCTTTCTGGAATGAATCACTACAGGAAGGGAAAGTTTTTTTGCAAGTAGGAGTTGTTCTTCAAACACTCTTTTTTGGATTTCCGGGGCAGAGAGGTTTCTATAAAAATCAAGACCAATTTCACCGATTGCCACTACTTTTTCCTTTTTTGTAAATTCATAAATGATATCAATGTAGTCAGAAGAAGCACTTTTTGCATCATGGGGATGTATCCCAACAGCAGAAAATACGAGCTCGTATTTTTGTGCATTTTCAACCGTTTTCTTTGAGGCTACTTCATTCCATCCGCAATCAAGGATATAGTTTATCCCCGTAGATTTGGCTCTTTTAATAACTTCATCTCTATCCTTGTTATATTGCTCATCTGCCAAGTGAGCATGGGTATCAAACATTTTCACTAATACATTAAGAAATTTTTGTTCCAGGGGTTATTGGCCTGTCTACAGTAAGTATTGCTATTTTATCTTCTTCTACTGCTGCAAGGAGCATTCCCTTGGATTCTATGCCTCTTATTTTTGCAGGTTCAAGGTTATACAACACAACTATGAGTTTTCCTGTAAGTTCTTCAGGAGTGTAATGCTGGGCAATTCCTGCAACAATCGTTCTTTTCTCATCTCCGACATTTATTTCGAGTTTTAACAGTTTATCGGTTCCTTCTACCTTTTCTGCCTTTTCTATTCTTGCCACTCTGATGTCGAGTTTCTTAAAATCATTAATGGTTACCATTTTTTCCTCCTTTTTAAAGAGTTTTTTAATCTGAATCTCTATTTTTTCGTCTTCTATCTTTTTAAAAAGAATTTCAACCTCCCCTATTGTGGGAGGGAGGTCTTTTCTATATGCGTCCTCCCACTCTCTATTTTTAAATCCCAACATTTTTTCTATCTTTTCTGCAGTAAAGGGTAAGAAAGGAGAGATAAATACCCCCATTGAAGATATTAATTTCCAGCATACTCCTATTATTCTTTCTGCTTCCCTGGGATTTTCTTTTACCTTTCTCCAAGGTTCATTATAGTCAAAGTATCTATTTCCTTCTGAAATTAAAGACATCATTTCTCTGGTTGCATTTTTGAGTTCAAAATTTTCTATGTAATTCTCAATTCTTCTTATTCCTTGGTCTATTTTTGTTAAAAATTCTCTATCCTGACCGGTAAGATTTTCAGGTGGTTTAACTGTTCCTGAAAAATATTTTTTTGTGAATACTGCAACTCTGTTAACAAAATTGCCAAGAATATCGGCAAGTTCATTGTTATTTCTTGCTTGAAAGTCTCTCCAAGTAAAATCTACATCTCTGTTTTCGGGAAAATTTACTGCAAGAGCATATCTGAGAGGATCAGGAGAGAATTCTTCCAAATACTCAGGTACCCATACAGCCCATCTTCTACTTGAGGAAAGTTTTTTTGATTCAATATTTAAATATTCATTGGCAGGAATATCTGATGGAAGAATGTACTCTCCATACGCCATTAGCATTGCAGGCCATACAATCGCATGAAACACTATATTATCCTTTCCAAGAAAATGTATGAGTTTTGTTCTACTATCAAACCAATATTCCTTCCATAAATCAGGTTTTCCAATTTTCTCTGCCCATTCAATGGTGGAGGATATGTACCCAATGGGAGCATCAAACCACACATACAGTACTTTCCCTTTTGCTTGGGGTAATGGAACAGGGACACCCCATTCAAGATCCCTTGTGATTGCTCTTGGTTTTAAGCCTTCTTTCAACCATCCAAGAGCAAATTTTTTTACATTATCTTTCCAGTGTTTTTTCCCCTTAATCCATTTTTCAAGTTTTTCTTGAAACATGTTAAGTTTGAAGAACCAGTGTGTTGTTTGTTTTATTTCAGGTGTTGAACCACATATTCTGCATTTAGGATTTAAAATCTGTGTAGGTTCAAGCCATCTTCCACATGCTTCACATTGGTCTCCTCTGGCACCTTCACCGCCACAGTATGGACACGTTCCTTCCACATATCTATCTGCAAGAAACATTTTGCAGTTTGTACAATAAAACTGCTTTATTGTTTTTGGCTCTATGTATCCTTTTTTGTATATTCTTAAGAAGAAATCTTGAGAGAGTCTGTAATGTAGAGGAAGCGTGGTTCGTGAGAAATTATCAAAGATGATTCCAATGCGTTCAAAACTTTCTTTTATCCTTTTATGGTACCTATCTACTATTTCCTTGGGCGATACCTTTTCTTCTTTTGCCTTGATGGTTATCGGTACACCATGTTCATCTGTTCCGCAGATGTGAATTACATCTCTTTTTTTTAGTCTCTGATATCTTACATATATATCTGCAGGAAGATAACATCCAGCAAGATGCCCTAAATGTATATCCCCATTTGCATAAGGAAGTGCACTTGTTACAAGTAGTTTCATAAAAAATAATACAGGTAAAAATAAAAAAGTCAAAATTTGTATGGTGGTACCCACAAAACATTGAAAAAAATTTCACTTCAGCAGTTTTTAAGAAAGATATCCCCATGACACAAGATGCCCAGTGATAAAAGAAGTTCTGAATAAAGCAAGCCTTTTATATTAAAAAGTACTACCAGATTTATACTTCCTCAAGGGAATATAAGTTATCTCACGGCTATGATTTTAGATTACAAAGAAAAAATTTATATCATCTTCATTTTTTTTCTTTAAGGAGTTCTTCTATTTTTTTCTCAGTTGGTTTTGTCTCAATTAATTTTTTAGTTTCTTTGAATTCCTTTTCTACCTCACTGGAAAATGCTTCAAGTTCTTTTATCATTTCTCTTGAATCAGGGCAAGAAGGAGATATTCTTAAGATCTTTAAAAGAGAGGCATAGGGTTTATCAGATGTATATCTTGAGACTTTGTATCTTGCAACAAATGCTCCACACTTAGCACATACTACATACACCTTCATAGGTTCTCCCTCTTCTATTCTTACAAGATTTTCCATCAAAGTGCTTTTGCATTTTGCACAAGCTTCCTTTTTGGCTTTTATGTTTTTCATAAGTTACCTCCTTGTTTAAAACAGTCTCCACCAGGTTAATGCACTAAAATATATTAAAATTACTGCTATAGTATTTACTATGCTTCCTGTTATTGTCATATCTTTTATTTTCAAATATCCTGAACCATATGCTATGGCATTTGGAGGAGTACTTATAGGGAGCACAAGAGCAGAAGATGCAGAAAGAGCAATTGCTAAAGGCATAAAGTGTACATTTAATGCAGAAACTGCAAGTGGCATTACCAAAGCAGTGGTTGAAGTGTTTGACATGAAATTGGAGATAAGAGCGGTAATTATTATAAAAGCTCCCATGATTAAATACCCTGAGAGTTCAGAAATACCAGATGATTTAACCAACCATTCTCCCAGGCCTGTAGAGGATATAGCCTTTCCCAAAGCGAGTCCACCTCCCATCAACACAAGAATATCCCATTCGAGATTTCTAAAGTCATCACGCCTTAGGAAACCTCCACCAAAAAGCAGTATAATAGGTATAAGAGCAATTACCGATGAGGAGATTTTATGGAGAGGAGAAAGTAGCCACAGGATAATTGTAATACTTACAATGCTCAACACAATGGTTCCTTTTCCTTTTAACTTTTGCTCATTTTTTAATTCAAGAGGAAGGGTTTTTACCCCAGGAGAAAAAATGAAGTAGAGTACTAAGGAGGAGATTACAAGTAATAATAAAGTAAAAGGTATCGTTCTAAGCATCCATTCTGCAAAGGTAATACCTTTTCCCGTTCTTTTTATAAAATCCATTGCAATGGCATTGGGTGGGGTGCCTATTGGAGTTGCCATTCCTCCTATGCTTGCAGCGAAAGGAATTCCAAGAATCAAGGCTTTCTTAAATCGCCCTATCTTTTGCATTAAAGGAAGGGCCACAGTAATCATTAAAGCAGTAGCTGCAGTATTGGACATCCACATAGAGAGGAATGCAGTTACCAACATGAATCCAAGCAACACCGAATAAGGTTTTTTCCCTATTTTTTTTAACATTTGCTGGGCTATTATTTCCTCTATACCGAATTTCTTCATTCCTGCAGCAATTGTAAATCCTCCTAAGAAAAGTAAAAGAATAGGGGAGAAGAATGCACTTATGAATTTTCTATAACCTATTCCAGAAACAGGAGTCAGTAACACGCATTCCAAAAAAAGAATGAGAATGGAGGTAAGATACAGAGGAATTACTTCGGATACCCAAAGGACAAGTGCTACCATGAATATCCCTAAGGCAGTCTTTTGAGCAGGAGAGATATCCGGGACCACAAAAGATGCTAAAAAAAGTACCACTGCTATACTAAAAATAAAAAGTTTTTTCATCATAGTGTAATTTTACACAAAAATTTTTATTTTTCCACATTAAAGATAATGTTCTAATGTGTTGAATATGTGCTTCATAATTTCTTTGGTTCTTTTCCTTCTAAGGATGTACCCATAAAAAATATTTTTTGAAATACTTATATGTTTTATTTCTTTGTACTTTACAAGCTCTTCTATTCTGTGTGTATAATCATTACCCAAAAATATAAATCCATTAATTTTTTTAAATATTTTCCATTTCCTTCTCTTTATAGGTTCAGGGACTTTTTTATTCAACAAATGCCATTCTTTTTTAAAATGATTTATAGGTTCAATCACGATAAATATTCTATCGCCTTTAAAAAATAGATAAGAAAAGGGTAAAAATAAAAGGCTGTGCCTTGGTAGAAGAGTGAAAGTTATTTCAATTCTCTTGAATCCTCTTTTTTTAAATTTTGCTTTAAACCCAGCAATTCCTCCTATCCACTGGTATTCTTTATCCTCTGGTTTTACAAGTTCTTCCAGATGTTTGGCAAAGTTTAACATTATTGATATGTTTTTTTGCCTGCCAAAGTAAAACCCTATTATAAGAATAATAGATAGTATAATGAATATAAGAAAACTCATGTTTTTAAAAATCGTGCGTATTGCTTTAAGTTTTTAATTCCATAAGGCTCATCAAGTAGTGGAAGATTTTTGCCTTTATTTGAAAATGTTTTAACACTTTTAAGCCCTATTTTATTGAGAGCTTTTACTATTCTGTTTTTCTCTTTTTGAGCGGGAATTGTACCATCCTCTACCACGAAGAACACGGAATTTTTAATGAGATTTGTCAATTTTCTATATTTTTCGTACTTTTCTCTTAACCACAAGAGAATTGGATCCTCAATCTTCTTTTCATAGAGCACTTCTCTTGCGTGTACGATGTCTTTTCTTAAGGTTAAAAGTTTTTCAATCCATGAAACACTTGCAAATAGTGTATAAATAACCCTTAGAAACAATGCAGTGGGGGGTGAATCAAAGATAATAAACGAGAAATCATTTTTTTGAATCTCTTCTTCTATTGCATCCAGTATTGCCTGTTCTTCAAATCCAGGGGAGTAGTCCAATATGTCTATTATTGTTTCAAGATTTAAAGCAGTAAGGTAATTATAAATTTTTTTGAGTTTTTCTTTTATTTTCTTTTTTTCGATCCTTAACTTTTTATCTGTGGAGATTTCTTTCACATAAAAGTTAGTATCAATCTTTTTCTCTACGTCTTTTTTTAATTGGATATTAAGAATATCTGATAAATTATGAGCCGGGTCTATTGATACGAGTTTTGTTTTACCTTTTTGACCCTTTTTAAATCCGAATATAATTGAAGCTGTGGTTTTACCTACACCACCTTTTCCTGCAAAAAAATATATATTACTCAATTCCAAACATTTTAAGTAATTCCCAAAGTGAAGATTCTTTCTTCTTTTCTTTTTCAATTTTATATTTCAATTCTTCAATTACCAGAGGAAGGATTTTAAAAAACAGCACCGAAGGTCCAAGGGGGATACCGTAAACAGGTGCAAATAGTAACAAATAAAAAAGATCTTCCTTTTCTTCTATCTCCCACTGTGTGTAGTCTGTTGCTCTTTGTTTGAAGAATTCACAAAGGTTTTTTAAAGGATTTGAAATACGCATATAAAAGATAAAAATTGAGTAAAATCATCACTGCTACCATTGTTCCTATAGCAATTGCTTTAAAAAGAGCCTCTTTGGCATATGCTGGAGTAGGAATTACAAGAAACCATAAAAGAGCAACAGTTACAGTGAACCATAGAAACAAAGCAGGGATTATTACAGCAATTTTAAATTTCCTCTCAGGAGCAAGAACCTTTACAACCCATACAGAGACGGTAAGAAGTGCAATGGATGCAAGCATTTGATTTGTACCTGCAAAGGCAGGCCATATGATGTTCCATGCACCTCCCCATGCAAGCCATAAGCCAAATACAGCAGGAATGATAGAAGCAATTACTCTATTTGATATCACTTTATGCATAATGCTTAATTTCTCTTTTAATGGCTCTGCTATTTCTACAAGTAAAAATCTTGACAGTCTTACCGTTGTATCCAGAGTTGTAAGAATGAAGGCAGAAAGCCACAAAGAGGCAAAGACCTCCATAGTTCTCAAGGGCAGTTTAAGCCCATGGTGTACCGCCTTTGCAAAGCTTTTGGAAAATATTCCTCCTGGACCTCCGACTGTCTTTATAGTAGAAATGTAGTCCTTTCCCACATTAAATAAGTGTCCAAGGATTGAAAATCCAAACCCAGCTATTGAGGCAATAACAAGAGTAGCAAGGAATCCTTCTGAAAACATTGCACCATAACCAATGAAAAGTCCACTGGTTTCTTTATCAAGTTGTTTTGATGTAGTTCCTGAAGCCACTACCGAATGAAATCCGGATAAAGCACCACAGGCAATTATCAGAGGTACTGTAGGCCAAAAAGGAGAGGGTTTACCCGCTATTACATTTGGAGAAAAGGTTGTAAATATTGGAAAGTCAAGAATTTTAAAAGATAAGATAAGCCCTAATCCGCCTATTATCACTCCTGCAAATAGTATCCATGCATTAAGATAATCTCTGGGTTGTAATAGAACCCACACAGGAAGTACAGATGCAATTACTGAATAACCAATTAGAGAAAAAAGCCATACTTTGGAAGAAAGATTAATTGTTAGATGAAGTGAAAATATTATTGAAAGAACCAAAAACACTATACCTGTGATTGTGGAGATTAAAAATCCAAGTTTCAATCGGTAAAGCATAAATCCAACGATTAATGCATCTATTATAAAAAATAAAGAAGCTACTGCAACATGGGGGTTTTTGGAAAATAAATCTGCAATTATTGAACCAAAAGCTGCTATCACAAGAAGTAAAGCAAGAAATACGAACCACGAGAAAACATAGCCTGTCTTTTCCCCCATTATTTTTCCTGATATCCACTGGATTGATTTCCCATCGTATCTTACCGATGCCATTAGTGAAAGATAATCATGAACTGCTCCTATAAAAATATTTCCAAGCCATACCCATAGGATTCCTGGTAGCCATCCCCACACCATAGCAATTGCAGGACCAAGAATTGGACCAGCACCTGCTATTGATGCAAAATGATGACCAAAAAGCACCATTTTATTTGCAGGCATGTAGTCTACGTCGTCCCTTAGCCTATGAGCAGGGGTAGGCAGTTTATCATCTGCTTTAATTAGTTTTCTTTCAAGGGTTTTTCCATAGGTAAAGTAGAAAAATAAATAGATAAAAACTCCAAACAAAACAAGAACCGCAGTATTCATAGAAAATTATATTCAAAAATCTATAAAAGGTCAATAAAGATTTAAAAATATTTGACTTTTCCTTTTTTATGTTTAGTATTACTTGTGATGTTAATTAAGCATAAAGTTAATAAAAAATGCTCATAAAATGAGTGCAACCGCTGTTTTTATAAATATCTTTGCGATTGGTTGTTTGATTATTGCCCTAATTAAGGATAAAGAAAAAGCCAAAAAATCGGTGATAATAGCGGTAAAATCTTTTCTGAGTATTTTTCCTATTGTTCTTATTATTATAATTTTCATAGGTTTACTTCAAGGATTTGTACCCCAAACTTATATTTCCAAAATTATAGGTAAACATGCAGGATTTAAAGGAGTAGTCCTCATATCATTATTAGGAGCAATCTTGCACATTCCTGCTTTGATTTCATTCCCTCTCGCAGCGTCGCTTCTTAAAAGTGGAGCCTCGGTTACTGCGGTTGTTGCCTTCATTACTACATTAACCATGATAGGTACAGTTACACTTCCATTGGAAATAAAAGAACTTGGGAAGAAAATGGCTTTACTGAGAAACGGAATAAGCTTTGTCATTGCCATCATTATTGCTTTTATTATGGGGGTAATTTTATGAGAAAGGGTATCCAAGTAAAGCAAAGAAAGGCGATGATACGAGATGTAATCTTTTTGGTAATTACTTTGATCGTTACCGTAATTCTTCTTTCTGTCTTTCCCCACAAACGTAAGAGAGCAATCGTAGCGTCATGGAAGTTTTTTGTTGAAATGATTTGGATACTTCCTGCTGTGATGGTATTGATGGGGCTTTTTGAAGTATGGGTCTCAAAAGAAATTGTCGTAAAATATTTGGGAAAGAGTTCAAGAATAAAAGGTGTTTTTCTCGCTATACTCTTTGGTGCACTGCCAACAGGTCCGCTTTATGCTGCTTTCCCCATGGCTGCAGCGTTAATTAAAAAAGGTGCTTCCATCTCCAATATCATTATTTTTCTTTCTGCATGGGCGTGTATAAAAATTCCTCAAGAAATGGTGGAACTCCAATTTCTTGGATTAAAATTTATGATGATACGATTGATTTTGACAATTATTTTTGTAATTATAATGGGAGTATCTATAGAAAGAGTAATTGAATGGACTGACTAAAATAAATATACCTAAATTCCTACACTTGAAGCATTGGTATCTTTATTCCATGTTTTTTTGCAAATTCTATTGCTTTTTCATATCCAGCATCAACATGTCTTGCTATTCCTATTCCAGGGTCATTTGTAAGAACCCTTTTTAATCTTAAATCCATCTCTTCGGTTCCATCAGCAACTATTACTTGTCCTGCGTGCAAGGAATAGCCTATCCCCACACCACCTCCGTGATGAAAACTTACCCATGAAGCGCCACTTACAGCATTTAAGGCAAAATTCAGTAAAGGCCAGTCTGCAATGGCATCTGAACCATCTTTCATACCTTCTGTTTCTCTGTTTGGAGATGCTACAGAACCTGCGTCAAGGTGGTCTCTTCCTATAACTATAGGAGCTTTTACTCTTCCTTCTCTAACAAGTTTGTTAAACAAAAGTCCTGCTTTCTCCCTTTCTCCATACCCAAGCCAGCATATCCTAGCAGGAAGTCCTTGAAATGCCACTCTTTCTTTTGCAAGTTTCAACCATCTTATAAGATGGGCCTTTTCAGGAAAGAGTTTCATAAGTTCTTCATCTATGAGATATATATCCTCTGGATCTCCGGAAAGTGCAACCCATCTGAAGGGCCCCTGTCCTTCACAGAATAGAGGTCTTATGTACGCTGGAACAAAACCGGGATACTTCCACGAGCCGTCGGTATTTTTAATTTCTTCTTCTTTTATATATCCACCCGCAAGCGCATTCCCCCGTAGATTATTTCCGTAGTCAAAAGTTTCAGCACCCCTTTCTTGAAGTTTAATCATGAGTCTTACGTGTTCAGCCATTGTTTTATAGGAACGCCTCAAGTATTCATCGGGATTATTTTTTCTTAACTCAAGGGCTTCCTCGTATGTTAATCCTTCGGGAATGTATCCATTCAAAGGGTCATGAGCAGATGTTTGATCCGTAAGAAGATCAGGAGTTATATTTCTTTCAACAAGTCTTCTGAGAAGTGTGACCACATTACCTATCCATACAATACTTTTTGCAATGCCTTTATTTTTATATTCAATGGCTCTATCAATAGCGTTATCAAGGTTGTACTCTATTTCATCAAGGTACTTTGTATAAATTCGTTTTTTAGCTCTTTCTTCAACAACTTCTGCTGCAAGATATGTAGCATTATTCATGGTAGCAGCAAGAGGTTGGGCACCGCTCATACCACCACATCCACCAGATACTATAAGTTTCCCTTTTAAATCATCAATTCCAAATTTTTTCCTACCTGCTGCTGCAAATGTCTCGTATGTGCCTTGTAAAATTCCTTGGGTACCTATGTATATCCATGATCCTGCTGTCATCTGCCCATACATTATAAGTCCTAAATCTTCAAGTCTTCTGAAGTAATCCCAGTTAGCCCATTTTGGAACAAGATTTGAATTTGCTATAATTACTCGTGGAGCAAATGTATGGGTTTTAAAAACTCCCACTGGTTTACCAGATTGTACAAGCAGGGTTTCATCGTTTTCAAGTTTTTTTAAAGTTTCAATTATTGCATTAAAACTCTCCCAGTTTCTTGCAGCCTTTCCTGTGCCTCCATATACTATAAGTTCTTCAGGTTTTTCTGCAACTTCTGGATCAAGATTGTTCATGAGCATTCTCATTGCTGCTTCTTGATGCCATCCCTTGCAGGTTAAAGTCTTACCGCGTGGAGCTTTTACAGGTTTATAATCGTAATTTTTCATAATTTTCACCTCCTTTTTCCTTAAAATTGTATACTCTTTCTTATAAATGTCAAACTTATAAACAGATTTTTTCTTGACACACAAACAATAGAGGATATAATCCTTAAAATGGCAGATAAAATGAGGTTTAAAAAAATTGCTCCCTATTATGATATTTTAATGAAGGATATAAATTACAAAGGGTGGGTTAATTACGTATTAAAGATCTTTGATAGGAAAGGTAAACATCCTACAGTAATTCTTGACTTAGGTTGTGGTACAGGGATTCCTACGATACTGCTTGCTCAAAATGGGTTTAAAGTGTATGCAATAGATAGTTCAGAGGAGATGCTTTCTGTGTTGAAAGAAAAGATTGAAAAAAACAAAATTCGGTGTATAATTCCTTTGAAAAAGGATATGAGAAAGTTCAGATTACCAGAGAAAATGGATGCAGTAGTTTCTTTTTTTGATACTATAAATTATCTTTTGGAGGAAAAAGATTTATTGGACTGTTATAAAAGTGTATTTAACGTCCTAAAGAAAGGTGGAATTTTTGTATTCGATATAAACACTCTTTATGGTTTAGAAAAGGTATGGGGAACAAATGTGTTTGTAAGAGAGGTTGAAAATGTATTTTCGGTATGGAAATCAGTATGGGATTCCAAAAATAGAACATCCACTCTTTATCTTACTCTTTTTATAAAGAATGGTGCAAATTACGTAAGAATAGATGAAACCCATAAAGAGAAGGCTTTTTCCCTTTCAGAGCATAGGAAGTTTTTGGAGAAAGCAGGGTTTCACCAAGTAGAGTTTTTTCATCATCTTACATTTTCAAAACCTTTTGATATATCTTCAAGGGTAATGGTGGTGGCTGAGAAATGAAGTTCATAGCAGATTTGCACATACATTCCAAATACTCCAGGGCAACAAGTGGTAACATGACCTTAGAAGGAATTGTAAAGGCAGCAAAGATGAAAGGTATAAAACTTGTTGGAACATCTGATTTTACTCATCCTTTATGGCTTTCTGAGCTTAAGTCTAAACTTAAAGAGGCAGGACAAGGGATATTTAAGTATGATGATGTCTATTTTATGCTTGAAGTTGAGGTTAGTAATGTGTATACAAAGAATGGAAGATTGAGGAAAATTCATAATCTTATATACGTACCTTCATTTAAGGATGTTGAAAAGATAAATAAATATTTAGCAAGGTTTGGGAATTTAGAAGCTGATGGAAGGCCAACATTGGGGCTTGATTCAGAAAATATGGTTGAAGGGATTCTTTCTCTCTCTCCTGATTCATTTATAGTGCCTGCCCATATCTGGACCCCTTGGTTCTCTCTTTTTGGCTCAAATTCTGGTTTTGATTCTCTGGAAGAGTGTTTTGGTAAATATTCTAACGAGATTTTTGCAGCAGAAACTGGCCTTTCTTCTGATCCTCCTATGAATTGGAGGCTTTCTGCTCTTGATAGAATAACTCTCATATCAAATTCAGATGCTCATTCACCTCAGAAGCTTGGAAGAGAGGCAAATGTTTTTGATGCCCCTCTTTCTTTTTATGAAATAAAGGAAATTCTAAAAACAAAGGATAAAAAAAGGTTTTTATATACCATTGAGTTCTTCCCTGAGGAGGGAAAATATCATTACGATGGCCATAGGAAGTGCAGTGTAAGAGTTTCTCCAAAGGAGGCGATCCTGAATAACAATATATGTCCTGTGTGTGGCAAAGGACTTACCCTTGGGGTGCTACATAGAGTGGAAGATTTAGCAGATAGAGAGGAGGGGTATGTTCCGGAGAATGCAATTCCATATAAACATCTTGTTCCCCTTGACGAAATAATAGCAGAGGTTACAGGATATGGGAAAGAGACCATGGCAGTGAAAAAGGTGTATGAACATCTTGTAAATACTTTTGGAGGAGAGTTCAATGTGTTGCTTGAAGTATCCATAAAGGACATTGAAAGAGAATCTGATGAGAGAGTGGCAAAAGGTGTAGAACTGATGAGGAAGGGAAAAGTTTACGTTGAACCTGGGTATGATGGAGTATTTGGTGTGGTGAGAATTTTTAAAGATGAAGAGAAAGAACAGCCTGAAAAGGGGCAGTTATCTCTTTTTTGATGGAAAGATTGTGGGCTCCTTGGAGAATGGAATATATTGCATCTCCTGAAAAAGAAGGATGTATATTCTGTAACGCAATAAAAGAAAAAGAAGATAAAAAAAATCTGGTTATCTATAGAGGCGATAAAGCGTTTGTAATAATGAATAAATATCCATATAACAATGGGCATTTAATGATAGCTCCGTACACTCATACTGGAAGTTTTGAAGAACTTTCAGATGAAGAGATAAAAGATATTGGAAAACTTACTAAGAAAGCTTTAAAGGTTCTTAAAATATATGGTAATCCTCAAGGATACAATATTGGAATTAACATTGGAAGAGTTGCAGGAGCGGGAATAGTTGATCATATACATCTACATGTTGTTCCAAGATGGGGAGGAGATACAAATTTCATGCCTGTGATTGCAGAGACAAAGGTTATTTCAGAACATATAGAAAAAACTTACGAAAGGTTAAGGGAAATATGGGAAGAGATAGAAAGTTTCTAATAGCAACTGAAAAGGATATAGTTTCCAAAAAAACTACAGACATTTATTTTAAAAGAACCGTTGAAATCCTTACGAAAAAACAGAAATCAAAACTTGTAAGAGCAGAGTTTGTAGCCAAACATTCTCCCTATGGAGAATGGGCAGTGTTTTCAGGATTGTATGAAGTAATTGAGTTACTTAAAGGTAAGAATGTTAATCTGTATGCGATGCCTGAGGGAACAATTTTTTATCCTTTTGAACCGGTGATGGTGATTGAGGGAGACTACATTGAATTCGCAGAATACGAAACTGCTTTACTTGGGTTTATATGCCAAGCTTCTGGAATCACTACAAAGGCAGCAAGAATGCGTAAAATAGCAGAGGGAAGAATACTGTTAAGTTTTGGTGCAAGAAGAATGCATCCTGCAATATCTCCGATGATTGAAAGAAGTGCATATATAGGAGGATGTGATGGAGTGTCAACGATTCTTGCAGCAGAGGAGATAGGTGAGTCTCCAAGAGGTACGATGCCCCATGCTTTGATTCTTCTTTTTGGAGATACCTTAGAGGCTGTTAAGGCATTTCATGAAGTAATAGAGAAAGATGTGCCAAGGATTGCTTTGATTGATACCTTTCAAGATGAAAAATTTGAAGCAATAAAGGTTGTTGAGGGAGCAGAGAAGTACCTTTATGGTATAAGGCTTGACACCCCTGGCTCAAGAAGAGGGGATTTAAAAAAAATAGTGCAGGAGATACGTTGGGAATTAAAAATAAGAAATCTGGATAAGGTTAAAATTTTTGTAAGTGGAGGAATTGATGAAAAAGAGATAGAAGAACTTAAAGATGTTGTAGATGGATTTGGGGTGGGAACATCCCTTTCCAATGCAAGAGTGATTGACTTTGCAATGGATATTGTAGAAATAGAAGGAAATCCTATTGCAAAAAGGGGGAAAAGGGCAGGGGCAAAAAATGTATTTCTATGTGAAAAATGTTTGTACAGAAGAACAGGACTTCTTTTAGAAAAACCTACAAAGTGTTCTCGGTGTGGAGGGAAGGAGATTCCCTTACTTTCTCTTTATATAAAAAAAGGAGAAGTGATAAAAGAAGTGGACTCTCCTAAGGAAATAAGGAACTATGTATTGTCTCAATTACACAATGTTTTTCTTTAATAGGCTCTTGTAATAAAAAGAATAATAAACGCAGAAATTCCTGACCACTGTATTATTTTAAAGGTAAAAGGATAATTTGTCTTTAATAAATGCCATAGATAAGAAAAAAGTGCAGTGATTGTAAATACCGCTATACATAACAATGTGGTTGATAGGAGGGATAAAGAATTTTTATACAATGAACTAAGACCAGGTCCTAATACAGAGCCAAATACAATCACAAGGTGGAAAACATAAGCAAATAGGGATTCTTGTCCCAGAAACATAAAAGACTTAAGATAATTCATTATTCCTTTTTCTTCCGCTAACCAAGAAAGGGTGGTTAGAAAAAGTACCATACTAAACCGTGTAAAGGAATTCCAAAGAGATGGTTTTGAATACAATACTCCTCCTATAAAAAAGAGAGCTAAAAAAATGAGAAAGTAAAGGATTCCCTTTTTCTTTTCCTCCTCTTTTAAGGGAAATAAAAATCCCATGAATCCTCCTAATATTAAGTATCCTGCCCATGGAAACAAAGGAAATAGTCTGTTGTACTTGGATGATATCCATGTGGAGAAGAACAAAGGTAGAGAGTCCGCTGTGTTTTTTAAAAAATTTGGTTCAAGCATGAAAACAGTTCCTAAAATAAAAGAGGCAAACATTACTGGTGTGGGTTTTCTAAATATTATTATCAAAAGTTGCAATAGTATGAGTCCCATTCCAATACATTGAAGGATGTCCATGGAAAAGAAATTCAACATGTCTTTTTGATTCATGCAACACAAAATTTTTTTTAAAGAAAAATAGGGAAGATGTAACCAGTATCCGAGCAAGATTATTGATAAAAATCTTTTGAATCTTCTTAAAAGAATATTACTCCCAAGGTATCTTTGCCAATCCCTTCTTGAGATAACCACCATAATAAAGCCTGCTCCAAACAGAAAAAGCGGGGCAGTGATGCCATGGATGGTTTCATGAACTTTCCACCAATTTTCCTGTTTTATTGAAGAAGAAAGCATTACCCTGAAGACATGCCCTTGAATCATAAGCATTACAGCAAATAATCTGATGAAATCGAGAAAAAGATATCTTTTTTTATTCATTATTTGTTAAATTTTATACTTTTTTGAAAAAAAATCAAACATTTAAAAATGGAATAGAAGAATAATTTCTTGACAATTTGATATTCGGGTGTACTCTTTTACTGAGTAAAAAGGAGGTGATAATGAGATACTTTTTGCTGGGGATTGTATTGACCTTTTTACTCTGTAAAACAGAAAAGAAAGAAATAAAAGAAATATACAGGTTCCCCATTACAATAAAAGATACAATAAAAGATGTGCATGTATTTTTTGATAAGGATATCACATGGGATAATAATGGTTCGTTCAGAATAGAAGTTTCAAAAGCCTATACTATATATCTCTTTACCATAAAAAAACCTTCTTTAAAAGATGCAAGGGTTATATGCGAAGCGAAAGTAAAAGGTGATGATATCAAAGGCATGGCCTATCTTCAGATAGAGTATTTGATACCAGGTAAAGGAATCTTTTTTGCAAAAGGAGACTATAATCCTTGCATGGGTACTCATGACTGGTTAAAAAAGGAGGTTAAATTCTGTCTTGGAAAGGATGAACAACCTGAGTATTTGAAGATTGGAATAGTATTTACTGGAGGAGGAAGGTTATGGATAGATGACATACGCCTGTATATTGAAAAATAAATAAATTTTTTATTCTCTTTCTTTCCAAGCTCCTGCAATTACAACTCCATAGGTTTCAATAGCTCCTTCCTTTAATAAAATTTTTGAGCACTCATCAAGTGTTGCTCCGGTGGTCATTACATCATCTATAAGTAGTACTCTTTTATTGCTTATTGTCTTTTTATACGTTTTTCTTACGCAAAAAGCATTTTTGACATTTTTTCTTCTTTCTGTTGGAGAAAGTTCTGTTTGTGTTTTTGTATTTTTTGTTCTTTTCAAGATATTTAATGTTTCTATACCTGTAATTTTTGATACTTCTTCAGCAAGTATTTCACTTTGATTGTATCTTCTTTCTCTTTTTCTTGCCGGATGAAGTGGCACAGGGACTATAAGCTCTGCTTTACTTAAAATAGGGTCGTTTTTTACAAGATTTCCCATTGTTTTCCCCAACAATCTTCCTATTTTCTTTTTATGATTGTACTTAAACTCATGAAGCAGTATCGGCATAGGGTCTTTAAAAAGATATACTGCTCTTATTTTTGAGAGTGAGAGAGGGTGTTTCCTACAAAATGTGCATATTTCTCCTTTTGTATGAGGATTTCCACATAAAATGCAAAAATTTTTATCTACAGAAATGAGTTTGTTTAAACATTCTTCACAAACTATTGCTTCTTCTGTATCTCTTTTACATACTACACATACCGGAGGTATGAAAAAATCAAATACTGCTTTAAGTATTTCGTTTATATACGTTATTTTTGGAGTTTCTTTTTTGAAAATGCAAAATAAAGAACAATCCCTATAAGAGATACAAGCGCTGCAATTATTTGATTTAACAGATAGTTGAAAGTATCTTCGTAGTATCTGAAAAAGTTTATAAGAAGTCTAAATCCTCCAAAAAAAGCAAGGAATAAAAAGAAGAGTTGGCCAGGTAGTAGTTTTTTCTTTTTTTCAATATGTAGAAGTATAATAAATAGAAGAAAGCCAAAGAAGGATTGAAAGAGTTGTGTAGGAATTAATGGTGTATCCGGAAACTGAAGACCTGCAGGAGAATAAGGTTTAAATATTACACCGCACACATTAGAAGGTTTTCCAAAACAACATCCATTTAAAAAACAACCTATTCTTCCTATTCCTTCTCCCAGAGCAATTGATGGAGCTATTATATCTAAGAGTTTCCTGATAGGAAGTTTTTTGAAAAAAGCATAAAGCAAACCCAATAATAGCGCAAATAAAAATCCACCAAAATACACTGCTCCTCCATGCCATATCATAAATATTTCCAAAAGATCTTCCCTGAATTCGCTCCAGTGCATTATCACATAAAACATTCGGGAACCAAAAACAACGCCTATGATTACCCAAAGCACTAAATCAGAGATTACTTTTGTATCAATATTTTTTCTTTTTGCTCTCTTCTCTGCTATCCATATTCCAAGAAGAAATGCGAGAAGAAGCATTACACTGTAACTTCTTATTTCAAGTCCACCTATACGGATAAGTACAGGATACATGCAAAAGTATAATCCTAATAGAAATAAATGTCAAGTTTTCTACAGAGAGTTTCGAAAAATCCTTATTGTTGGTATTTTCTATCGTGAAAAAATCACCCATACCCCCTCAATGCAAACAAAAAAGGAGGCCCTAAAGCGCTATCCCCTCATCTATCTCATAACACTTGTCCGCCACCAAAACACCACCCATATCAACCTTATTTATAAATTTTAAGGCATCCACTAACAACTTTACTTCACTTGCATAC
>CAYQJV010000025.1:0-22587 GCA_964417925.1 uncultured bacterium
TCCAAATAGACCTATTGCTTTTTTTAAAATTGCTATCCCCTATCTTTCCTTTATACCTCCTTTTCCTCCAAACACAATTCCTGCAGATAAATATGGTCCAGAAAGACTTACATCAGGAGGGTTGAGTACATTTCCTCCGTATTTGAACTTCCATTCAGGTTTTATTGGATAAAATGAGTATCCTCCTTTTAAAGTCAGTCCTATAAATGCTATAGGAATAGTTATCCTTACACAGGGCTGAACTGCAAATCCTCCAAAGGTAAGTTCAATGCTTTTTTGAGGATCCGTAAGAATGTCATTCCACGATGCATCTTTTAATCCTTTAATTAATACTAATGTATAGTTTCCTCCTCCTATTCCTAATATAATGTCAAATCCAATCTTTTTAATGGAGAGATGATAACCTGGTTCAAAAAAACCTGCTCCGTATTTCCCTATGATTTTGATGGTGTCATTACTTATACTATAACTCCCTCCAAATCCACTTCCTCCTAAAACAATTTTTCCTGCAATTACCCATCCAGTACCTCCTGTGCCTATATAGTGATTTTCAAATTTGATTCCATAGTTTTTTTGAATATCTGTATTCATTTTATTTAGATCCGGTGAGGAAAAAGAATATAAAAATCCTCCATACCCCCCTGCTTCATGTGCATAAAGCAAAGATAAAGAGGTTATAAGGATAACGAGGATTCTCATTTGACCTCCTTTTTTGGTTTTGTTAAATTTTATATTTAAGATTTAAAAAGTCAACTTATTAAAATAGATATATAAAGCAACATCTACCATTAATAGAGTTATCAATCCTGCTGCACCTGTAATCCCTATTGTTAAGTCGTTTCCTCCTTTGAGAAGCATTATGGATATTCCTGCTGTTCCATTTATTGTACCATGTAGAATTGCTGCTGCTATTACTGATTTTGCCTTTTTGGTAATGTATGAAAATATAGGGGAATAGAGAACACAGAATATCACCATTATTAAAACACCTATTTTAGGATGTTGTGGGTAATTATGCCCGAGCAGGATTATGGGAGTATGCCATACTCCCCATATGACTCCTATAAGTAAAGAGGATTTCCAGAACCCATAAGGTGAGAGTTCTTTCAATAAGAATCCCCTCCATCCAAGTTCTTCTCCAAAACCAACCACAGCATTTATGCTTATCCCTGCAATTATACCTTGTGCAAGAGAGATCCAAAAAAGATAAGGTAAAATTTTTTGTAATGTCTGTTTTACTTCCTCAAACTCCTCTGGAGGTAGAGAATGTTGTATTCTTTCCAAGAAACCTCTGAGTTGGGGGGAGAAACTTACATCAGGGAAAATAATACTTATTCCTATTGAACCAAGGGAGATAAGTATGGGTAAAAACCATGCAACAATAAACCACTTGTTAAAATTAAAAGATATCCCGAGTTTCTTTATCGGCTCTTTAAAAATTAACTTATGGATTATTATTACAGACACTGTAGGGATGTACATATAAATAACAGCAATAGGAAGGGCATAAGGAGAACGCCATTCCCCTCCCAAAGCAACAAATATGCCGATAATACTCCAACTTATCCCAAAGGTTAAGAGTATAAATATTGAAACTTTCTTCAAAGATTTATTCATTTAGTATATGTCCTTATAAAAGCTTCAATTGAGCGATCATAAGTTTTTTCTACTTCAGGAGGGAAAAAACATGCAGGGAGTTCTCCACGCTGTCTATGATACCTGATACACTCACAGCATATTCCTTTTTTATCACAGGGTTCATAGGTACATGGACACTGTTTTCTGTTAATTTCTACATTGCATTTTTTCATACTACCTCCTTTTTGCTTTTAAAAGTTTTTTATCAACAGCATGGAAAAGTTCGTCAGATTTAATTTTTTCTCCTGGAGTATATACTATCCATTCTGCAGTAAAAGGAATTTCAGGAATGTTCTCTTTTATTTTTTGAATATAACTTTTTATATTTTTTGTATCAGAAAGTATCGCTACAAACTCATCACCTCCCCATCTTGCTACAATGTCTGTTTTGTTTGTTAGTTTTTTTAAAGTTTTTGCAAATTTTATAAGAATTTTATCCCCCTCTTTATGTCCATAGTTGTCATTTATATTTTTGAAATTATCTATGTCAAAAAGTATGAGAGCAAAAGGCTTATGTGTAAGGGTACTTTGTTTAATCTTTTCTTTTAATTTTGTCTCAAAGTATCTTCTGGTAAAAAGTTTTGTTAATGGATCGGTGATAGAGAGGTTATAAAATACGGCATTTAAAAGACTAATGGCACAGTGTTTTGCAAAATTTTCAAGGATTATCCTTTCTCCTTCAGAAAGAGGTTTTTGAGTTTTTATCCCTATAAAACCTATATTACTGTTTCCGGTTGTTAAAGGTATTTTTTCATAATTTTGTAAATTTTTGTTGTTTTTAAATTCCTTACCGTCATATTCCTTTAATATTTTTATGTTTTCCTCAGGAATTTTTACACAGATACATGTTTTATCTGTTTTTATAAAATCATGCATCTTTTGGAGGATTATCTTTACCAAAGAACCTAAATCAAGCGTACTACTTAATATTCTTGCTGTTTCATTCAATTTTGTTACATCATTCACTCTTTTTACAAGTTTTCTTTCGTATTCCGACATCCTCCATCCTATATAGGATAGTAAAAGTAGACTTATTATCAGTGGTAAAGTAAAGGATGGTCCAAAATTTTTGTAGAGAAATGCCATGGAGATTCCAAAGGGATATATGAGAAGTTCCAATAAATTACTTTTGATTCCTTCTCTTTTAAGATAATTTAAGTAGTTCTTTTTCTGAATAATTACATGTAAAGAGAAGATAATCTCATTTAGAGAAACTATTATTACACTTCCCAACAGAGCCCCTTTTATTCCTTTTAAAGATTGGATCAATTTGCCTCCGGTGAAAAATATAAGTCCATATGTTCCTGCATTATACATTCCCATTTTAAGGGTATGAAAAAATCTTTTTTTATCCTGTTCTTTTTTTAATCTAAAAATAGCTTTTGCTATCCATACTACTAAGATGGTAAATACTGCAGTAGTAGCTCCTATTTCTGGGCCATAGGATAACAGAAGAAAGTAATAGATGACTATTTCAAAAGAGACGATGGTATTTCCTATGGTTATATAGAGAAAGGCAGAAATAACAGCAGAAGTTATTAATAAAGAGTAATACAATAGTGAAGGAAATAAAGGACGTTTTGTTATAAGGAAGAAAATGGGTAGTGTTATTCCTGTAACAATTATTATCGTAGTATAAATTTTTTCTAAAAATTTCATCAAATTAATTATCCTCTATAATTTTCACTTGTCAAATTCTTGACTTTGTAATGGTTTAATATATAATACCGCATGTCTCTATTCTGCTTTCTATACATTACACCTCCTTCTCCTCCTCCCCAACCTGAATCAGGACCTGGAGGTAAGGATTACAAATATCAATACGTAAAATCCTCTTATTATGTACCTGAAAACAACCAGAACTACCAGTTTTGGATATTTGAACCGGATTCTGTAGAAAAAGATACATTACCTGTGATAGTTTTCATACACGGTTGGTCTGCCATAACACCCAAGTTATATACTGATTTCATTTATCATATAGTAAAAAAAGGAAATATAGTAATATTCCCGGGTTATCAAAAGAATGCGTTTGTCCCCCCACGATCTTTTACTGATAACCTTATAAAATCACTTCAATATGCCTTTAATGAATTAAACACAGGGGGTCATTTCTTCCCTGATTATGAGAGATTTGCGATTACAGGACATTCAATGGGAGGTATATTATCTGCTAATCTTGCAAATAGATGTGATTCTCTTGGTTTTCCAAAACCAAAAGCAGTAATGTGTCAAGAGCCAGGGGATGGTGATAACAATGTTAGTGAAGATGATAAAGTAGTTGGGAGTGCTGATGCGGATAGTATATATGAACTCATCTCTCATATTCCCCATGAGAACAAAGACTTCATTACAGTAAGGACAGATACATATGGTGAGCCTGACCTTATTGCAGATCACTCTGCTCCTACGAATTCAGAACTTGATGCTATTGATTTTTACTGTTTTTGGAAATTGTTTGATGCTCTTACGGATGCTGCATTTTATGGAAAGAATAGAGAATATGCACTGGGTAATACGCCTGAACAAAGGTTTATGGGATTATGGAGTGATGGAACACCGGTCAAAGAACCTTTGGTTAGGGAAGAGGAAGGTGAGGGTTTCTATTGTGAAAATAAAAAAGTTGAGTTAGGTAATGTAATACTGTTATCTAAGCGTACTCAATTTAAAATAAGTTTCCGAAAAAGAATGAAAAAGTAGAAATTTTTTCTTCGGCAGGAAGAAAAATAACTTTGAATATAAGATGTGAAAACGGTGAAGGGATAATAAATTTAAAGAATTTTAAAAAGGGGTATACTTTATTGTAGCAGAGAATAATGTAAAAAAGAAAGTATATAAAGTGGTTAAAATTCAATAACTTGCTGTTGTTTATTATTAAGGATTGTTTTTGAGAGAATTAACTCAAGAGGAAAGGATAATTCTATACCTTCTTGACAATCAAAAAAACCTGTATATCATCATATGTAAAAGTTCTTTTCAACAAAAATTGTAAAATTTTAAAAAGGAGGATATATGACAGAAAAGCTCAATCCCTTTGGAATAGCTCAAAGACAACTCGATGAAGCAGCGTCAATTCTTGGCCTGGATAAAGCAACCCATGATATGCTTAGAAGGCCGATGAGAGAACTGTGGGTTACAGTTCCTGTGAAAATGGATGATGGATGAATTTTCAAAGATAAGACAGTATAACAATCCAGGAGTCATTACAGGGAAACCACATCCTCTTGGTGGATCAAAAGGAAGGGAAGATGCTACAGCAAGGGGTGGAATGTTCACCTTAAGAGATGCTGCAAAGGCAAAAGGAATTGATCTTCAGATAAATGATGAGAATTTCTACAAGCCCCCTCATGAACTTGAAAAACTTCCGGACCAGATTCCTTCAGGCGAAGGAGTAGTAACTGCTGCGATTCAGGGATATGGAAATGCTGGATTACTAATGTGCATCTTTTAATAACAAGAATGTTTAAAAATGTAAAGGTAGTTGCAGTAAGCGATTCAAAAGGTACTATTTATAACCCAGAAGGATTACCTTTCAACGATGTTTTCAGGAGTAAGAAGGATACCGGAAGTGTGATTAATTATCCCAATGCAGAGGTATGGGAGGGTAAAGAGGGGAATGATAAGCTTCTTGAACTTGATGTAGATATTTTGATTCCTGCTGCTCTTGAAAATGTTATTACTGAAGCAAATGCAAACAACATAAAGGGCAAGATAATATTGGAACTTGCAAATGGGCCTACAATTCCTGAAGCAGACAAGATTCTTCATAACAACGGGAAATTTGTAATCCTTGATTTTCTTGCAAATGCAGGTGGAGTAACTGTTTCTTACTTTGAATGGGTACAGAATATCACAGGTTATTACTGGGAATATGAAGAGGTGTATGAAAAACTTGATAAAAAAATGAGCAAGCATTTGCAGATATGTATGCTGAGTATACAGGAAGAGGAGTCACCCAAGACTTGCTGCATACTTGGTTTCAGTAGCGAGAGTTGCTGAAGCAATGAAGTTGCGTGGATGGGTATAAGCAATAAGAAATACATATATAAAGGGGAGGTTTTTACCCCCTTTTTTTATTTTGTATCTTTAACCTGTGATAGACCTTTTTATCCTCATACTACTTTCTCTTATTTTGGTTAATCTTTTAAATAACATATTTTACTTTTCAAAACATAGACGTTTGAGAAATTCTAAAAAAAATTTCTATCCGTTCATTTCTATACTTATTCCATGTAGAGATGAAGAAAGAAATATTAAAAAGTGCATAAACAGCATTCTTATACAAGATTATCCCAACTTTGAAATAATTGCCGTTGATGATGCTTCACAGGATAGGACGTATAGTATTTTAAAAAACTTTGAAAAAAAATTCCCGGATAAGATAAAAGTTATAAAAGGGAAGCCTCTTCCAAACGGCTGGACAGGAAAAAACTGGGCATGTCATCAGCTTTCTATGCTTGCCAAAGGAGAGTGGTTAGTATTTATGGATGCAGATACCAGATTTATTACACCCAACGTTTTAAGTTGGGTGGTAAACATAGCAGAAAAAGAGAAAGCCTCTCTTGTATCTTCAATACCTTCTCTTGAAACAATAACTCTTTCAGAAAGGATAATACTACCAGTTATACATTTTGCCTTTTATCTTCTTTTCCCATTCAGACTTATGAACAAAATTTCTGACCCCAGGGTTTCTGCGGCTATTGGAACTTTTTTAATGATAAAAAGAAAAATATATGATAAAATAAATGGACATTCGGGTATTAAAAATGAAATTGTTGATGATATGGAAATGGCAAAAAGGGTTAAAAAAGCCGGTGGGAAAATAGTTATGCTTGAAGGTGTAGTTAAAGTCAGGTTTTATAGGAATTTAAAAGAAATATGGAATGGTTTTTCCAAAAATTCTTTTGGAGCGTTTGAATACTCTGTTTCTTTTTGTTTAATATGTCTTGCTTTTAGTTATGTAATTTTTCTCCATCCTTTTGTAATGTTCATTTTTAACCCTTCAATTTCTTTAAATAATCCGGCTTTTGTAGAGGTAATTTTCATAATTTTTATGCGTTTATTGGTGGTGTACAAAACTGGTCAAGGAATGTTATCTGTGATTTTACATCCTTTGATGATAGGATTTTCTCTACTTTTTACCTTTAATTCTCTTTATCTTTCTACATTCAAAAAAGTAGTGATATGGAAGGAAAGAACGTATAAAATATAAATTCGGTTTGACTGTACTGTTTTTTTTAATATAATTACCCATGCTAAAAGTAACTTTTGAAAATCTTTGTCCTGTATGCAAAAAAGACCTGGAGGTGGATGAAATAGAAGAAAATTTGTGTAAAAAAGAAAATAAAAAAATTTCTTATTTCTCATGGTTTAAAGAGTATGAAAAAATAGAGGAGCTGTTTAAAAAAGTTATAAACTCTTCACCAAAAAGTATACAAAGGGCATGGATTAAAAGAGTGGCAAAAAAAGAAAGTTTTTGTGTAGTTGCTCCTACAGGGATAGGAAAAACATCTTTTGGTATTGTTACAGCTTTATACTTTGCACACGCAGGTAAGAAAAGTTACATTATCCTTCCTACTGTAATAATGGTTAGAGAGGTACATAAAAAATTAATTTCTTATATATCTCCTGAAAAAATAGTATGTTACCACGGAGGACTTAAAAAGGAAGAAAAAAAAGATACAATCGAAAAAATTAAAAATGGGGATTTTTCCCTTTTAATTACTACCTTTCAGTTTCTTGCTAAAAACTTTGCGGTTCTTGAGGACAAGGTATTTGATTTTATATTTATAGATGATGTGGATTCAATACTTAAAGCTTCCAGAAATGTAGAGCGGGTACTGAAAGTTATCGGTTTTGAAAAAAAAGGAAAGCAATGGAGAAAGAGAGATAAGCAGGGAATCTTGGTTGTCTCTACTGCAACAGTTAAGAAAGGTAAAAAAGCACTTCTTTTGAGAGATCTCCTGGGACTTGATGTGGGTTCGTCAAGGATTTCTGTGAGAAATGTAGAGGATATTTACTCCATGGAAAAGAAAATTGAGAAGGTAAAAGAGATAATGAAGAAAATGGGAAAGGGAGGAATAGTATATGTATCTACTGAAGAAGAGATGAAGAATCTGGTAAAGATGCTTTCCAACGATTATAGAATAGGTACTGTAACTGCAAGATCCAAAAAAGATTTTGAACTTTTCAAAAAAGGAGAACTTGACTTCCTCATAGGAACATCATACTACTATGGTACTCTTGTAAGGGGACTTGATCTTCCAGAAAAAATAAGATATGCAATTTTTTATGGGGCATGTGTATTTAAGATTCATATTAAAAATCTTGAAGATGTGAGTGATGGTGTTATCAGGATTCTTTTTAATATGTTTAAAGATGATGAAGAGTTAAAAAATTATGTGAATATAAAAAAACACAGGGATGAGATAGTAAAAAGATTAAAAGAAATATTTAAAAATCCTCCTCATAAAAATACAGATTTAGTTATAAAAGAAAATGAAATAATAATTCCTGATATAAGGACTTATCTACAAGCTTCGGGGAGGACATCCAGACTTACAGTTCATGGGCTTACCAAAGGAGTTTCCTTTCTTCTTGAAGATAATATAGAAATACTTAAGGCTTTTATAAGAAGAGCCTCTTACTATGATATAGAGTTTAAACAGGAAAAAGATGTGGATTTTGAAAGATTGAAAAAAGAAATAGATGAAACAAGAGAAAGAGTTATAAAAAAGATTGAAGAGGAGATAAAACCTGTGCTTTTTGTGGTTGAAAGTCCCACAAAAGCACGTCAAATTGCAAGATTTTTTGGACAGCCTGCAATGAGGATATTTAAGGAGAATGATGAAGTTGAACTAATAGCTTATGAAATATCTACAGATAAGTACATCATTACTGTTACAGCATCCTTGGGACACATTACTGATTTAACAACGGGAAGAGGAATATATGGAGTAGAAAAGCAAAACGGTAATTTTATACCTGTGTATGCATCCATTAAGAAGTGTAAAAAATGTGGATATCAGTATACAAAAGATGGAAAATGTCCTGTATGTGGGGGTGAGTCTAAAGACTCAAAAAAAAGGATAGAAATACTGCAGAACCTTGCTTTTGAGACAGAGAATGTAATAATAGGCACGGATCCTGATACAGAGGGTGAGAAAATAGCATGGGATGTGATGATGCTTACCACTCCTTTTGCAAAAAGTATAAAAAGAGCAGAATTTCATGAAGTAACAAGAAGAGCAATTCAAGATGCATTGGAAAATTTAAGAGAGATAAATGAAAACACAGTGAAAGCTCAGATTGTAAGAAGAATAGAGGATAGATGGTTTGGATTTAAGTTGAGTGAAAAAGTGCAGGAGAAGTTTAAAGACAAGAATCTTTCTGCTGGTAGAGCCCAAACTCCAGTGCTTGGTTGGATAATACACAGATGTGATGAACACAGAAAGAAAGTAAAGATAGGCATAGTAAAGGAACTTGGAATAATAATAGAGAAGCCATCTGCTGAAAAAATAAAAGTTAAGGTAGAAAAGGTAAAAGAAGATATTGAAGAAAGAACCCCTCCCCCTCCTTATACCACTGATTCTATGCTCCAGGATACCAACACGTATCTTAAAATGAACACCGAAGAAACTATGCGAATAGCCCAAGAACTTTTTGAAAATGGGTTTATCACCTATCATAGGACCGATAGTACCAGAGTGAGCGAAAGAGGTATGCATGTAGCAAAAGAGTTTCTTAAAAATGGATTTTATGCCAGAGAATGGAAGAAGGAAGGAGCTCATGAATGCATAAGGCCTACAAGACCATTGACACGCAGAGAACTTGCAAGGCTTATATATGAAGGAGTTTTCTTTACTTCCACTCCCATCACGAGGAAACATCTTGCTTTATATGATTTAATATTTAGAAGATTTATGGCATCTCAAGCAGAAAAGGCAAAGGTAAAAAAGATTAATTATAAAATAAAACTTCCTGATAAGGAAATTGTGGAAGAAAGAATAGTCAGTGCAACAGGTAAATCTTTTGAGCTTTATAGATTTATAAAAGTCCAACCCGAACTTCCGATTGGAGAAAGAGAGGTTGAAGTAATAATAAAAAAGATTCCGAGAGCACCCTTATATTCACAATCCGATGTAATAGGGCTTATGAAGGAAAAAGGAATAGGAAGACCTTCCACCTATTCTCAAATTTTAAACAAGCTCTTTATAAGAAGGTACATCTTTGAAAAGAACAGCAAACTTATAGCTTCAAAAAGAGGAAGAATAGTGTATCGTTATCTCTTTAAAAATTACGCAAAATTTGTATCTGAAGATACTACAAGAGAACTTGAGCGGATAATGGATATGATAGAAGAAGGTAAAGAAGATTATTCTACCATTTTAGAGAAACTATATGGAGAAATCAGCGAGATTTAGTTCTTTTTGTTCTTTTCTTTATGGTTCTTTTTTTCTTTCTTTGTTTCTTTTTTGTTTTTTCTTCCTTTGGTTCTTCTTCCTCATCTATTTCTCCTGAGAGTCCTTTTTTAAATTCTTGAATACCCTTACCAATACTTCGTGCAAGTTCAGGGATTTTTTTTGCTCCAAACAATATAAGGATTATCAAAAGTATTATTAATATTTCCTGCCAACCGATATTCATCCCATCCTCCATAGAAGTACTGTGACAATAATTATAACTATTACAGATACAAGAGTAAGGTGAAAGGAGAATCCGAAGGTAAGTTCAAAAAAACCAAGCATTGCTTGAAACGGTGAAATACCTATTTTTACACCCCTTACAAAGAGTTCTTTAATCCACCCTGAGGGTAAAAAATAAGAGAGAAGAGAAGAAATCGCAGACCCAAGTATTCCTCCAAGTACTATACCCCATAAAATTGTTTTTAAACCTCTTCTCATAATTTAATATACTGCATATTTTAAAATTGTCAAATAAAAAGCAATATTTTATAGTTAAAAAGGCGAATAAGCACCGAACAAAAAGAAGTTAACATAATGAATTCTTCGTTTTTTCTTGATAAGTAATTGCAGGTTTATACAAGTAACCGATGAGGTTTCTCTGTGAAAAATAGTAAAAGGTATTGAAACTCTTAAATAACACCCTTGCAATAAAACTTTACAACAGTTTTTTTACATACTTGAAAATGTAGCATTTTGATAAAAAATTTGACAAAAAAAATTTCGGCAATAGTATTTTAAAAAGAAGGATGATATGAGTGTGATTTTATTATGTTTGAGTCTTTTTAGTGGATGGAGAGAGGGTGGAGTGGCGGTGTGCACTGCTCCGGGTGATCAGAAGAACCCCATGATTCTTCCGGTGAAAGGTGGTAGGTTTGCGGTATTATGGCAGGATGCGAGAGAGGGATGGTTGAAGGATGACATATACATGCAGGTGTTGGATGAGGATGGTAATTGTTTGCTTTCAGAGGATGGGGTTCCTGTGATAGCTTGGGATGGGTATCAGGGGAGTTTTGATGCTGTGGTAAGTGAGGATAGTGAGTATGTATATGTGGTATGGGTGGATTGCAGGGATACGATAGATGCAAGTGACAATGATTTATACATGCAGAAGATGGATTTAGAGGGCAGGAGGTTATTTGGGGATGGAGGTAAGCCAGTTGCTTTGGTGAAAGATGGGAATGACCCTTCCAATCCCCATCTTTGCATATCAGGGGATGGGGTGTATGTGGTGTGGGAGGATTATAGGGCATGGAATTCAGAAGGTATTGGGATGGTATATATGCAAAGAGTTACACTTGACGGTGATATATGCTGGGATAAAGAAGGAATTAAGTTGAGTCTAACGAATGCGTGGCAGGGTTCTCCCAAGATTCTTTCTGACTTTCAAAATGGAGCATGTATGTTTTGGAAGGAAGATTCTGATAATTATATGATAGTAAGAGGACAGAGAGTTGACTCTTTGGGGAATTTCTTATGGGGTGATACAGGTATAGTAATAATTTCTTATGGTTCTTCTATAAATTTATCAACGGAAAATTATCGGGATCCTTTTTATGTTGGATATGATGGAAAAGGAAATATAATTGTTTCTCATTTCATGCGTGCTCAGAAGGTAGATATGTTGGGAGAGTTATTGTGGGAGGGTGGATATGAGATAAAGGATTATCCTTATCGGTGTGCTGATGGAAATGGAGGGTTGTTTATTTTTACGAGCACTAATGACTTTTTTGAGTATCCCAGGATAATGGTGGCGCATTATGATTCTTTATGCTTAGAGGATTGGGATAAAGTGGTATGGCAGGGTGAGTATGCGGATTCAAATGATACGGAGATGTATATTTCATCCTCACTTACCGGGAGTGATAGGGCGCTTATAATAGGATGGGATTATTACAGGACAGGGAGTATATTGATGATGAAGATAGACAGGGATGGGAATTCTTTATGGGGTGGTGCTGTTGAGGTTTCAAAGGGAGGGGATTTTGTGAAGGATATGATGAATACAAGAGTTATAGGGTATAGAGGTGGGGATAATAGTGTGGCAGGATAAGAGGTATGGGGATTCTTTAGGGAGAGTGGTGGGTATAACAGAAGGGGAAGGGATAAATAGGGGTATGGTGTTAAGGAGCAATGTTGTTTTTAATACTTTGATTTTAAAGGGAGGGATTAAAGGGGTGAGAGAGATTTCGCTATATTCTTTGGATGGTAAGAGGGTTAAGGTGTTGTTGAGGGGTGGATTTAATGGTGAGGGGGAATTGAGGTTTTCTTTGAAAGATATACCGGCTGGAGTGTATTTTTTGAGGATTTCTGGGAAGGACAGGGATAAGATAGAGAAGGTGATAAAAATAAGGAGGTGAGATGAATAGGTTTGTGGTATATTTTTTGTTCATGAGTGGTGTAGTGTTTGGTGGGATTGTTAACCGGGAGACATATGGGTTACAGTTATTTCCAAAGGTGGTTGATGTTGGTGGGGACAAATATATGGTTGTATGGGAGGATACGAGGAATGAGAGCATAGAGATATATGCTCAGTTGATAGATGGTGAAGGTAATCCACAGTGGAATGAAGATAAATTGTTATCCCAGGATGGGACGAGAGAGTTCATTGGGCATAGGATGGTATCCAGAGTTGTGGGGAGTGGGTCTGGGGCAATAATTGGGTTTATAAATTATTATGGGATAAGTGGCGTAAGTAAGGGTATAAATGCTACCAAGATAACGAGAACAGGAAGTAGGTGGTCACCAGATACTGTGGTTAATATTACTTCAACAGTTACCGAGGATTATGCTTTATGCGAAGACGGGCATGGCGGTGCAGTGTTTGTATGGGTGGAGAAAAAAGGGAGTGAGTATTATTTGAAGGCGAGGCATTTGGATGCTGATGGTGGGGATGTTTGGAATAATCCTGGGTGGGAAGACCCTCATGTCGCTGTGCTTCACACTGCCTTTTATACTTTAAAGCCATATTTATATTTAAATAAAAATTTTGACAAGGTAAAGATTTTTAGTAACATTTTAAAAAGGAGGATAATATGAGAGTGATATTATTGTGTTTGGGGCTTTTTAGTGGATGGAGAGAAGGTGGAGTGCCAGTGTGTATTGCTCCGGGTGCTCAGAAAAATCCTATGATACTTCCGGTGAAAGGAGGTAGGTTTGTTATTATATGGCAGGATGAGAGGGAGGGATGGTTGAAGGATGACATATACATGCAGGTGTTGGATGAGTATGGTAATTGTTTGCTTTCAGAGGATGGAGTTCCTGTGATAGCTTGGGATGGTTATCAGGGAAGTTTTGATGCTGTGGTAAGTGAGGATAGTGAGTATGTATATGTGGTATGGGTGGATTGCAGGGATACGATAGATGCAAGTGACAATGGTTTATACATGCAGAAGATGGATTTAGAGGGCAGAAGGTTATTTGGGGATGGAGGCAAGCCAGTTGCTTTGGTGAAAGATGGGAATGACCCTTCCGATCCCCATCTTTGCATATCAGGGGATGGGGTGTATGTGGTGTGGGAGGACTATAGAGAAGAGAGTGCTGGAGTTTATATGCAAAGGATTACATATGATGGGAGTATATGTTGGAACAAGGAAGGTATACCTATCAGAGAGAAAAGTTGGTTATGGGATGTGAGTGCTTCTTTCCCCAGTGATGTGATGGTATTGTTTACGACCCCCAAGGATTATAGAGAGGCTTTGTGGGTTCAGAGAGTGGATAGTTTAGGGGATTTTGTTTTTGGGGATAGCGGTAAAGTGGTTATAGATTATTTAACAGGGGATAATTATGGATTTAATTATATTTCTTCATTTTCGGACGGAGATGGGGGGATTTATCTCTTTTTTGTTTTAGTGAGTGCTAATCCTGATGAGGATCCTGGGTATTTTCAGCATCTGGACAAATATGGAAATAAATTGTTAGGTGATACAGGGGTATATTGGGGAAATGTTTCCACTGCTCATACTTGGGACATCCATTTAGCACATGATGATATAGAAAAGAAGATGTTTGTTTCTTTTGGATACACTCAACCTTCTTATGAGTGGAGCTGGGAGGCGTTTATTTTTACCCAGGGGTGTGGATACGATGGGAAAGTGGTATTTAATGAAGCAAAGAAGGTGGTTCAGTATGAGGGTCCTGATTCTACAGATATAACTCCTCATCCTTTTGCAGTTAGTGATTTGGATGGAGGGGTGATAGTGGTTTATTCAATTAATGAGGGGTGGGATACACCGTTGAAGTTTTTGAGAGGAGAATATGAAGATATAAGAGCAGTGCGGATTAATGGGTCTGGTGAGAGGTTATGGGGAATAGATGTTTGTGATGAGGTGGGTTCACAGAGGGTGAGGGGAGTTATTGGGGATGGGAGAGGGAGGGTGATAATTGTGTTTGAGGATACGAGGAGTGAAGACAAGGATATATATGCTTCGTGTATAGATACTTCAGGTAAAGTGGTGGGGGTTAGGGAGTTTAGGGAGGAGGGTGTTGAGTATTTGAGTAATGTGATGGTTGGGGATGAATTGATGTTGGGGTTTGGAGGAGAGAGGGATAGGGGTGTGATAGAGATTTTTGATGTTTCAGGGAGAAGGGTTTTTAGGGATGAGTTAGAGATAAGGGATAGGAAGGCGAGAGTAAGGGTGAATAATCTGCCTGTGGGGATTTATTTTTACAGGGTATATTTTAATGGGGATGAGTTGATAAAGGGTAAATTGATAAAAATAAAGGAGGAGAGATGAGAGGATTGATTTTTTTAGGGTTGTTTTCATTGTTATATGGATGGGTAGTGAGCGATGGTCCTCAGCTTGAGTTATTTCCGAAGGTGGTGGATACAGGTGATAATACGGTGGTGGTAATTTGGGAGGATAGTCGGAATGGAAGTTTTGATATATTTGCCCAGAAGATAGATACCGAGACAGGGAGCAAGTTATGGGATAATAATGGGGTGGCTGTATCAAATCCTCGTGGATTAGACCAGCAAGGACATCGTTTGAATTCTACTGTGATTGGAGATGGTTCCGGGGGGGTAATTTGTGCATGGATAAACCATGCTGAGCGTAAGGTATATGCACAGAGGATAAATAGCAATGGAGAAATTCCTTATGGAACGAACTGGTATGCAAATAATACAAAGGGTGTTCCTATCTACACCTCCTATGACCTGCAGACACCTGCTTTATGTGAGGATGGTAATGGTGGTGCAGTGTTTGTATGGGTGGTTATTGACAAAGGAGAGATTTTTAATAACATTTTAAAAAGGAGGATGATATGAGAGTGATTTTATTATGTTTGAGTCTTTTTAGTGGATGGAGAGAAGGTGGAGTGCCAGTGGTGGAGAAACCTGGGGCACAGGTGATAGAGGATGTGGAGCCTTATATAGATGGTGGTGTTGCAGTGTTGTGGAGGGATTCGGAGGAGAGGGATTTATATGTGCAGGTGTTGGATAGTTTGGGGAACAGGGTATTTGAGGAGGGTGGGGTAGTGGTTGCGAGGACCGAGGGGAGTGATTTTGAGGGGGACATGGTGGTGGATTCTTTGGGGAATTTGATAGTGGTGTGGGTGAATTGCACTTATAATGGTGGGGAGGAGTATGACATTTATGCGAGTAAGATAAGCAGAGATGGGGAGCGTGTTTGGGGTGATGAGGGGGTTGGTGTGTGTGTAGGGATAGATGGAGACCAGAGGAGACCCCATCTTTGCATATCAGGGGATGGGGTGTATGTGGTGTGGGAGGATTATGAAAGGGAGTATGATGTATATCTTCAGAGGTTGACTTTAGATGGTTCAATATGCTGGCAATCTGGGGGAATTCCGGTGGATAGGGTGGATAAGGATGATGGGTTATGCAGTATTATTCCTTCTGATAATGGCTCTTGTATTTTAATCTGGGCTACAGCCAAATGGGGGGAGGAGGATACTATTTCGCTTCAAAAGATAGATTCCAATGGAGCAAAGTTGTGGGGAGATGGTGTATATGTGAGTGGGATGACACCACAGAATCCTTCTCTTTTCAGGGTTGGGGTTCCTGCGGTAAAGACAAAGGATGGGGTAGTATTTTTTTACAAGAGGGATGAAAAGCTTTATGCTCAATTAGTGAATGAGGATGGTGAATTTCTTTGGGCTGATACCGGGGTGGTGATAACAGATACACTGATTGATGGGATGGCATATTCTGAGGAGGGGGAGGATGGGATATATGTGATGTATTGGAGAGATTATCCAGAGTATATGTATTTTGTGAATTTAGTTACGCTTTCTGGAGAGGTTAGGTTTGGAAATGGGAGGTTGGTGTGGGAACAACCTGGTTATTCTTGGGGGAGGGTTAAGGTAACAAAGGCGGAGCCTTTATTTTTTGATATAGGGAGTAATGGGATAATGGTGTTTGAGAGTTATGAGCATGACAGTTTATATCCTTATGAGGCTTATATACAGAGGGTTAACAGTGAGGGGAGGTTATGGGATGAGGAGAAGATACTTACGGAGTATCCTATAGGAGAGTTTATACAGACGGAGAGGGTGATAGGATGGGGTGATAAAGGGATATTGGTTTGGACAGATAAGAGGGGAGGGGATAGTGATATATGGGCAGGAGTGATAGATACGAGTGGTGTTTGGTGGGAGGGGATTAAGGAGGGGAGGATAAAAGAGGGAAGGGTGGAATTGAGTTCTGTGGTGTTTGATAGGGAGGTTAAGATAAGGGTTAAGGGTGGGGGTTTGATAAGGGTGGAGGTGTATGATGTTACAGGTAGGTATGTGAGGGGATTAGAGGGGAGAGGGGAAGTTATCTGGGATGGGAGGGACTTTAAGGGTGTGAAGGTTTCTTCTGGGGTGTATTTTTTAAATATTTATAGTTCTGATGATTTTATAAGAAAGAAGGTTATAAGGAGGTGAGTATGGAAGGATTGATTATAGTATGTTTACTATGGGGTGAGGTTCAGGTGAGTGAGAGTAGTAATCTGGATTTGTTTCCGCATATTGTGTCTGTGGAAGGGAACTATATAGTGGAGTGGGAAGGGGTATCTGAGAGTGGTAGTTTTGAGATATATGTGAGGGCTTTGGATTCGGGTTGTAATCCTATTTCAACACCGTTAAAGGTTTCTGAGGGAGGAGCAGGGCATAGACTTAATGGCACCATAATTTCCAGTGGGGATGGTGCGATAGTTAGCTGGATAAACCATCAAAATAAGAAGGTTTATGCTATTAAGGTTAATTCTCAGGGTGATATTCATGAAGATTGGCAACCTCCTTATCATCATCCAGTGGAAGTTTACACCTCCTATGACCTACAGACACCTGCTTTATGTGAGGATGGTAATGGTGGTGCAGTGTTTGTATGGGTGACTTATAATAAAAGCACTAAAAAGTATTATTTAATCGCAACAAGATTAAATGCTTCGGGAGAGAACCCAAACCCTGAAATATGGCCCGATACGCTTCACACTTCCTCTTATACTCTTAAGATGCCTAGGATAAAGTATGCTGGAAATGATAAGGCAGTGGTTGCATGGGTGGAGGATGCTCATATCTCTTCTCAAACCAGCTGGGAGTTGAGGTATATTACTCTTAATATAGAGGATGGAAGCCACAGTGATGTTATTGTAGTGGATAGGGTCTGGGAAAAGGATGGTCCTTACTATAATAGAGGGGCAAGAAAAATAATGTCCTATGACTTGGTAGTGGATAAGGATGCTCATGATATATACTTTGTATGGAACTATTGGTTTACTGTTAAAAATAACTGGAAAGAGAGAATATACTTTAAAAAGGTAGACTTAATATATTCTACTCACACAATGGAGCCTCCGGCCCCTTTGATTATAGTAGCACAGAATTCCCCTACTCCTTCTGACCCTCGGGACAGTAATTATATGGAGTTCTTTACGAAATTCAAATGGGCAAGGGTAGAAGGCAAAAATGGAATAGCGTATGTTACATATTCTGAAGGACTTACCTCCAAACAGATAAAAATAGCAAAGATTTATCCTTTAAGTGGAGTAGCATGGAATAAGGCAGTAAATGTTAATACAGCCTATTCTAACAATGTGAATCCGAAGATTTTCATAAATGAGGATGATTACCCCCTAGTTCTATGGACCAGCAACAAATGTATAAATTTTGATGAACCATGCAACCAACCGGAGGCAGTTTTGTGTGGTGCAAAGATAGACCCTAATAATGGAAATGTGCTGGAATTTCACCAGTTTTCATCTGACACCCAGGCATGGAGTTTTGATTTTGTTGTTGATGGAACGGATGTGATAGGCGTATGGAACGGGTTAAATGGAAATGATTGGAATATTTATTTAAATAAAATAAGTTTTTAAGGGAGGTGAATGATGAAAGAAATATTAATTATTCTTTCCTGCTTTATTTTTAATGTTCCTAAAGTGGATAAGGAGGTTTTCCCTATAATGACTTGGTATGCAAGATATGGTAAAGATTGGGTGCCTCAGTTCAAAGATAATTACGAAACTGAGAAGGTTCTGATTGATGCCCTTGGTGTTAATGTGGTAACAGAGCCATTACAACCCTTTAAAACAGATGACTCAAAAGGATGGAAGGATTTATTGAAGGAAACAAACATTGGATTTATTACCGCAGTATGTGGAGAATGGGTATGGTATAATTATACCTTTGGATTAGAAGAAAAATATTATGACTGGCATACTGGATACGATAGTTTATGTTTATGGGACTATCTTGCAGATAAGTTTATAAAGGAAGATGTAAGAAAAATACAGCAGGAGAATCCAAACACCTTTTTTGCATTTAGGGTGGCTGATTGGGACCCATATTTCATGTGGGGAAGAAGAAAGTATATAACTGCTCATGGGATACAAAAACTGTGCCAAAAAGCCCATCTCTATGGAATTAAGACATGGATGTGGGGATTGTACAGTGAAGAGGAGGTTAATAACTTTCTTTCCATTGTTAAAGATATGGATATGGTATGTAAGGGGTGTTATCCATTTAGAAAGGATAACCCTAATAAAGATAGTACTCACCAGGTGGGTGATACCATAGGGTCACAGAGACCCCTGGATGACTATATCTCTGCATTTAAAGAAGGAGGTCGGGCTATAAAAAAGATGGGGAGAAAATGGATAGCCAATTTGCAGAATGTAATAGAGTTCTGGAAAAAGAAAGACCATTATGACAAAAGAAGACCGAGTTATGAGGAGTTAAAGGCATCCACATATCTTGCAATATGCTATGGGGCAGATGGACTGGCTTATTATATGTATAGTCAGGTAAATCCATATTGGTATAATAGGGAAAACAAAGAGCATATTCCAGATACCACAGAGTTTAATGGGGACCTCATTACCATCGGAACACTTGATACATACCGAAGACCTTATGGTCCTGAAGGATTTTTAGACTCTCTTGGATACCAGGGCTTTAATGATGCTCATAATTATAAGTATAATACTGCGGATAGTGCCTACTTCAATTTAATGCGAGTTCTTGCGGATTTCAATCCAATAGCCCTTTGCTTTGCAAAAATAGACTGGGATACCGCGTTCTTCTTTAAGGAGATTCCTGTAGGATCATGGATAAAAGAGATTGAAGGATATAAATCCAGGGAACAAACATCAGAACTTCAATATGCTGAAGTAGGAGTTTTTAAAGATAATCACAGAGATTATCTTTTGATTGTTAATAGACATTGTCTTTCCTCAGATACATTTCTTATAACCGCGGTAATAGATAGCTCAAAATTATCTCACAAAGGGAAAAGGGGAATAACTCCCTATGTGGTGTATATGAAGGAGTTTAAATCAAAACCTCTCTATCGTGAAGGAAATTTTTTAAAGACATCAACAAGGTATTTACCCGGAGAGGGAAAACTCCTTGCAATTGTAAATGATTCCACTCCTCCTCCCAATAAACCATGGGGGGTATGGGCAATAATAATATTAGAACATAATGGCACAAAAGACACCGTATTCACCCCATGGGATAGACCAGACTGGCTGGATGAAATAGATAAGAATGACACAGTTACTTATACCGTTAAAATTGCAGTGAGAGGAGAGCTGTTCAGACATGGTCCAAGGGCAAGGGATGTGGACTCTGTGGTTGTGGAGTTGTGGGATATTGAAGGGGCAGAACCTAAACTTGATACTACATGGAAGAGGGAAAAAGTTTATGAAAATTACGTGCCTGAGAGTGTAGAATGGGCTGATGATGAATGTTACCTCTTCACATACATTCCATCCCAAATCAATTCAAAGAAATTTGGGCATTCCTATAATGCATATATAAAAGTAAAAGCATACAATTCATTTGGTAGATTGATAGATGAAAGAACCTTTCCCTTCACTCCCTGGTGGTTTATTCCAGGAAATACAAAACATACATGCCAGCGAAATGATATAGACCCTGATGGTAAATGGTACATTGCCTATACTGAAGAAGCAGAGGATACTACAGTGCATCTTTTCACCTTGGGAAACAATGAGACCCTCTATCCTGGTAAGTTTCCAACACTTGCAGTAAAAGGAGATACCATAGGAGTTGCATTTCTTTCAAAGAACTCAGATACCATATACTACACATATAAAACAGATACAGGATGGTCATCTCCATATCCACTTGTAAGTTCTTTGTCTTATTCTCTATCTGTTCCCAGAACATCTGTTTTCAATGATACTGTTTATCTTTCATATCAGGCAAAAATATCTGAAGGTTGTAGAGGTTTTGAAAATACATCCTCTAACAACATGGGAGTTTATCTTTTGAAGTTTCCTTTATTAAATCCTGAAAATGCAGTTGTCCAGGAGGTTTCAGCATGGTATGAGGATGTAGCAGATAATATAGATGCAAGGGGAGCAGGAATAGAGGTGGATGCCTTTGGAAATGTGTATATGGTATGGAGAGAAGATAGCTTGTTAAGATTTGGAGTTGTCTATCCTTCAGGTGAAACAAGGATATGCAATGTAGAACCTGAGATAGACCTATGGGAAAGTGTATGTATGGCTTCTCCTGGTGGAGGAAAGCATGGATTTGTTCCTGGTATACTTTATGTGTTGAACAACAATCTTGTGCTTTCTCTGTTTAATACAGCAGATACCACAGAGATTTTAAGAGATACCATTTACCAGGGTGGTGATTTGAGAAGTGCTAAAATGGTTGGAGGAGGAGTGGTTGTTGATGATGGGGGTAATATAAAATTTTTAAGATGGGATGCAGTGGAGAATACAGCTGTAGATGCAGGAGATTTAACATCTACATGTGCATCCTCATATCCATCCATTGATGCAGTTTCCTATGTTTTGGGGAATGAAATACACAGAGATTATTATATAATCTGGACAGAAGAGATTACAGGTGCTTCATTTCTTCCTGATTCATTGATGCAAGATACTGTTTATATAGTTGCAACCGATATTTTAAATTACTCTTCTTTGGATCATTCAGGAATACTGCCTTATGTTTATATAAGAGGAGGACTGAGTAATCCCTCGCTGTTTGCAAGATACAGAGATACATTTATGGTTTATGGAGATGAAATTTACGAGCGAGTTGATATAGGATATGATAGCCTATGTTATATCGTTCCTTCATCTTCTGGTAAAACGAGATTGTTTTTTGAATTTTACACACCTGATACAGATTATGCAGTTTGTGAAGTTTCCATGGAGTTGAATTCACAGCATGTGGATGACTTTGTTATTATTTCAGGGGAGCCTGTGAGGTATGAATTATGGATTTCTGACAGTACTGCAGAGGACACACTAAGAATTACCTTAAAGAAAACACAGGGAAGTTATATACCACTTTCAAGATTAATTGTTGAAGCATTTGAAAGAAAGGAATCCTGTGTATCCTCTTTTAAGAGATTTTCTGCAGTTAAGAAGGATATGGAGAAATTGAGTTTTTCGTTTACTGTAAGAAACAGCCTTGGATTTGGTGATGTGTTATTAAGTTATACCTTACCATGCAGATGCAGGATAAAGATAAATGTATACGATGTATGTGGTAGACTTATAAGGACTCTTAAAGATGGCTATTCGGTTCCTGGAGAGTATACTTTGAAATGGAATTTGAAGGATGAGAATGGTATAAGAGTTTCACAAGGAGTTTATTTCATAATATTTGAGGCAGGAAGATATAGAAGTGTAGAAAAGATAGTGATAGTGAAATGATAGATTAAAATTTAATTTGACAAATTCCCCAAAAGGCTTACAATTATAAAGCCTTGACCGTTTGGTTAGTTTTAGGCTGGAAAGGAGGTTAGAATTATGCCAACCGGTAAGGTTAAATGGTTCAATAACAAGAAGGGTTACGGTTTTATAGAAATGGATGACGGTTCCGGAGATATATTTGTGCATTATACAGATATAGCAGGTGATGGTTTTAAGTCTTTAAATGAAGGTGAAGAGGTTGAATTTGAAATAGCAGAAACAGATAAGGGTAAGAAAGCAGTTAATGTAGTGAAGAAAACATAATACCGTGTACCCTGGCGCCCCTTTAAAGGGGCGCC
>CAYQJV010000026.1:0-22109 GCA_964417925.1 uncultured bacterium
GGCTCAGGCATTTATGGGGTTTTCGGATGTTCCTGAAGTGGTATTTTATAATCCTGCTGGTCTTGGAGGAGTGAACTATAGTAATTTAACTCTTTTGGGTAGTCAAACCTATGCAGAGTCTTTCCATAATGTTATAGAATTTACTATGCCTTGGGGAACTTTTGGAACTTTTGGAATAACCTTTGCAGGACTTTTTGCTTCCTTAGGAGAAGTAAGGGATGCTGATAACGTTGTAATAGAAACATCGGCAAATGTGATGATGTCAGGATTTATGCTTTCCTATGGTAAAAAGTTTGGTCTTTTTGCAACAGGATTATCTCCAAAACTTATTTTTAACAATATCTATAATACCCAAGGAATGGGATTTGATATGGACCTCGGTTTTCTATTCTATCCGTTGAAACTTTTACCCAAGCTTCCGTACGACCTTTTTGTTGTGGGACTTTCTGTGAAGAATCTTCTCGGTTCAAAAATAAAGATGGAGACAGAAGAGGATGTTCTTCCAAGAATAATAAGAACGGGAATTGCATTGCATTTAATGGATGGGAGGTTTTCTGTATCTTCAGATGTTGCTATGTATTCTTGGGAAGGTTCTTCAAGTATGAAGTACTTTGCAGGATTTGAACTTTATCCTGTAAGGACCTTTGCAATAAGAGGTGGTGTTAATAAAGACTATTTTACCGCAGGAGCGGGTATTGATATTGATATGACAAGAACTTTGGGAGTTTGTGTGGACTATGCAATTGGTATGCATCATTCATCTCAATTCATGGTACCTGTGGTTCATAAACTCTCTTTGAATTTTAGACTTAAAAATATTGCAGGAATATGGGTTGAGGTTACCCCATCTGTTTTAAGATCACCTACCGAATATGCTCAGATCATAATTCATGGTGGAGCACAGTTTAAAGGTAAGATAAAGAGATGGGAATTCCTTATAAAGGATGAGGGCGGAAATGTAAGATATAGACAGAGAAGAGATGTGTATAGTGAAAGAGATGAACTTCCTCCCAAGATAACATGGAATGGAGTTGACAATATAAGAGGAGGAAGTGTGGATAGCGGAAAATACTACTACGAAATACGACTTATAGATAAAATGGGTGATGTAATGAAATATACCGGTTATTTAGTTACTGTTAAGTGGCAGAGGTAAGTATGAGGAAGATTTTAATTATAGCTGTTCTTATAGGGATTACTTTCGCGCAGTTTCCTACAGACAAGTTCGTTAAAGATTACCAAAAGGCCTACAGGTATATGGCACAGAAGAGATACAATGATGCTTATCAAATATTTAGGTCAATGTTTAAGGATGCAGAGAGGTTTGGCTTTTCTGCAGAGATTAAACTGCTTGCAGCACAGTGTGCTTATTACACAGGAAGATATAACGATGCAATAAATCTTTTGACAGAGATCCTTGAAAAGGATATAAAAAGGGATGAAAGATACAGGTATCTTGAAAACCAAGTTAAATTTTCTCTTGGACTTTGTTATTTTCAACTGGATGAAAAGCAGAGAGCAGAAAGATTTTTAGATGAAGCATCAGAACTTGGTGGGCAGGGAATTGCAGATTACCTTATTAGAAAAAACTATAAAGCATCCTATGAACATCTGGTGGAGTTTAAATTTCCTGTAACACGGTTGTTTTTAGCAAGGAGTCTTATTCAATCCCATGACCCAGAACGTTTTGGTGATATAAGAAGAATTCTTACAGACCTCACTGAGTTTTTACCACTTGAGGAAATAGTAGATTTTAGTAGGGGTGAGATGTGGTTTTCTTTTGGGGATTATTCCACTGCAAGACAGATATTTAAAGAGTTTACTGCCAAATATCCAAAGAGTCCACTTTTTGATTATGCAAGGTACTATCTGGCCTGCTGTTATTTACATGAAGGAGATGCCAGATATGCTCTTGATAACTTAGAACCTTTACTGGATCCTAATAAAGATAGAGTTCTTGCAGCTCATGCATACTTCATTATGGGAGAAGCATATGCTTCGGAAGGTTTGGAAGATAGTGTAGTATTTTCTTATGAAAATGCAAGAGCAATTCTTTCCAATACAATGGTGGATTTCTTTGCTACATATAGATTGTATCAACTTTACAAGTCTAAAAATGATATTCCCAGAGCAGAGGCAGAGGCAAGAAGACTTGGGGAGATAGTTACAGCAGATATAGAAAAAAGAATACAGGAGGATCTTGCAAACTATGTAAAGGGAGTTACAGAGTTTGAGTTGAATAATTATCTGCAGGCTGTACAGGATTTTGATCAAGTAATAGCAGTAATTCCAGAACCTCCTAATATAATTTATGAAGCAGCTCTTGTGATGGATTTACTTACGTACAATAGACTTGGTAACTATGGAGCGAAGATAGCCTATGCTACCAACTATTTGAGAAATTTAAATCCAGATTATGCAGATTCAATTCCACAACCCAATGGGGGAGATTGGAGAGCGTATCTTCTGTATAATCTTGCAGATGCAAAGTACTTTTCATCTTACGGACCAAATGGAAGAATAATAAGGAGAAGAGATAGAGAAGAAGCAAGGAGTATGTATAAGGAGATTGTTGATAAGTATCCCTATGCCTTTATTACTCCTCTTGCAAGAGTTTCTCTTGCATGGTATGAGCTTGAAGCAGGATTCTATGATAATGCACTTACTCAGTTTCTTGATATAATACATACAACTGCAAAGACCGATGCCCTTGTTCTTGCTGCTTATGGTGCAGGTCTTGCCTATTTTTATAAAAAAGATTATATGACTGCGGGAAGTTATTTCTTTACTGAAAAAGAATACCGGGAACAGTTAAGAATAACCCCTAAAAAAGGTACAGAAACACTTGAAATAAGATACAACGAACTTGCAGATAGCCTTATAGATGATAACTTGTGGTATAGAGCTTTATGTCTTGAGAATCTTCAAGCCTATGGAGATGCTCTTGTTCTTTATGAAAAATTGATGAACGAATACCCTGATAGAGAAAGAGCAGGAGATGCTGCTGAAAAAGTAGTGGAGTTTTATGTAAGAGCAAATAAAATCAAAGAGGCTGAAGCAAGGCTTGAAGAGTTGAAAGCAAAGAAGGCCACTTATCCTAAGATTTATAAGGATAGTTATGGACGTGCCTTAGCTCTTCTCTATGGATATTATAGAGGAATAGGTGATGATGTAAAGGCTAAGGAGTTTGCACAAAGAATAAGAAGCGAATTAAGGACCACCAGGTATCTGGAGGAAATCTTCTATGAAGAAGGATTAAAGGATACTACAATTGCTCAGATTGACCATTTGAAAGGAGTTATAAATGACTTAAGAGGAATTAATGAAAACAGTGAATTTCTCCCTCAATTAATGTTTAATCTGAGTTATCTCTTAATGGAAGCTAAGAAGTATGATGAAGCTAAAAATATTCTTGTTCAGCTTAGAACATGGCCAAGGATAGATATTGTCCAGCCTTTAATGCCAGAAGTACTCTTCCAACTGGGAAGAGTGTTTTACGAGTTAAAGGCTTATGATGATGCTATTGCTCAGTTGAAAGTCTTTATTAAAGATTATGGAAATCCTAGGCGAAAGGATATGTATAGACCTGATCTTGCACCAAGGGGATACTATTTACTTGGATATGCTTACTTAATGAAGGCAGAGTCTGAGAAGTCTCCTTTTGCTCAAAGAAATGCTTATAGAGAGGCCAGGGGAACTTTTCAAAGATTAAAGAAATTATTTGCAGAGACAGAATTCTACCAAAGCATAGCATCAGATGTTGAGCAAAAGTTAAGTTACATAGAGAGGAAATTGCGGTAATATTATTTTTACTATTCTTCCTATATAAAGTAGAAGGTCTTCCAGTAAAGGCAGCACGTGAACTTTATGGAAAAATAGAAGAATTCAAGCCTTTTGGAATTTTCTACAAATATACACTTCATATAAAGGAAGAAATGGATAAAAAAAGTCTTACAGAGATTAAGAGATTAATAGATAAATTACCCAAAGGACATTTGAAAAATGCTTTGATAGATGCTTATCTTACTTCGCTTTTTTTAAATAAAGATTTTATATCTGTTTTAGAAGAAGGGAAAAAACTGGTACAGCTTGCAGATACTGAAGGTTTTTATTTTCCTATGATTCTTTACAAACTTGCAGAATCAAGTTATTATGAAAGGAGGTTTGAGGAGGCCTTAAAGTTTTACAAAGAGATAGAAACTCATTATTCCATGAGCAATATATTTTCTTATGCAGTACTTGGAAGGAGTTGGACATATATAAACATGGGTAGACAGAAAGAGGCACGGGAGCTTTTAATGAGAATTACCACTGGATATGCCCCTTCTTACTCTTTCTTGGTTGCTGTGTTTTATGGATTAGGAGTGAGTTACTTGCGTTCTGCAATGTTTGATTCTGCATATAAGATATTTTCAACGTACAATGCAGATTTTTATAAAAAGCAGAGGTTTGAAACTGAACTTGCAGAACACATAAACTGTAAGAATATGTATTATGCAGGTATAGCGGGAGCAAATCTATGGGACCCTCTGGATAGTAGTAGTGGAGATTATTTTGAAAGTGCGGTGAAATTCTTAAAAAAGGTGTTGTATGATTATCACAACTGTGAAAAGGTACCTTATGCCTGTTATATCCTTGGCCAAATGTATTTTAAATCCGAACATTATGACAGTGCAGTAAAGTTTTTTAAGATGGCAAAAAAATATACTGCAGACAGTGCAAGCATGTATGATATAGATATTTCCATAGCTCAGTCTTATTACAACGATAATAAAATAAGAGAGGCTATTTCCCTATATCGGGGAATAAAGGATAAGGTAATTCAAAAAAGCATAGTGATTAAAGGGTTAAAAGAGTGTTATGTGAAATTGATAACCTCTTTACTTAATCACCAGGGGCTTCCTTTGGATAGTGCTGAAAAGATTTTGTTGAATTTTGAAAAAGATGTACCTGAGTCTATGGAATTTTCAGAGTTTGCTCTTGCACTTGCAGAAAGGTATTTGGGGAGAGAAAATTACAATAAAGCTATAGAGTGGATAAATAAAGCTATAAAGACCGCAAAAACAGATGAAGCGTTAAAAAGGGCTAAATGTATTAAGTTTGGAGTTCTATACAAGTTAAAAAAATGGGAGGAAATAGTTTCAGAGGGTGATCCTTTTGTTGCGCATTATAAGGGACAAATAGTGGATTCTGAAGTTCTTTTCATCATTGGTGCAGCCCATGCTCGGTTAGGAGATAAAGGGAACGGATATGCCTCTATTGAGCATTATAAAAAGGCAATTTCCCTACTTGAAGAGTTTATCGTACAATCTCCAAAACATCCCTGGGTGAAAGTCGCCAGAAAACTTATCAAGGTATGTAAAGCAAAGATTCAATAAAGGTGTTTTTTTTAACTTTATTTTGTGGCACAGAATTTGGTGAATTTGTAATAAAAGGAGAGTTTTATCTTAATAAACCCAAAATAGTCACTACAGATATAGCATGTAACCTTAGGAATGCTTATATTATGAAGTTCTATGGAACAGACCCTTACAAAGAACTTTCCGAAGTTGTTAAATTCTTTGCATTAATTGAGCAACTTGATGATTCTTCGAAAAAGATAATTGATTCATTGATAAAAAAGGGTAAAATAAGTTTACCACAAAATAATAATTATCTATTAAGTAAAATAATTGAATATTTTGATAATGTAGAGTTTTTTAGAATTGAGGATTTTATCAAATTTTATTATGGGAAAAATAAAGACATTATGGAGTTGGTGATGTTGGATACTACAGAGGCCAGGGAGCTTTTTCTTCCCCTTATTATTACACATTCTTTTTTATCCTTTAGACATCAAAAAACCATGGAATTTCTAAACAACCCTATGAAATGTTACTTTATTCCTGATTCTATCTATCCTGTTATAGGTATTCTTTACCAAATAGAAAAACTTCTATTGCAGGACAGCATATACAACGCTGAGAGAAAAATGAAAACACTGATGGAGAAATTTCCCCTAATAGCTAAAAAATTTTCCTATCCGATATTTCTTTATACAGTGATTTTAAGAAAACTTGGTATTTCAAGTTATAAAATTTATGAGAATAAAATAAAAAAATACCCTTCTCTGTATACTTACTATCAATGGCTTTGTGAAAAAAAAATAGAAAATTCAGAACTTTTAGAAGTATTGATGCTTAAAGAATACATATGCAAAGGAAGATTAAGAGATGCAGAGATCATTCTTTCTGGCACTGAGAATCTTTTAAGGCCTTTTTCTTATTATTGTACCCTTTTATTCAATCTTCTTGATAGGTACGAGGAAACTCTTAACTATAAAAATTTATATCAGGACAGTACAATTCAAGATGTGTTAATGGAAGGAATACTTTATAACATTGCAGAGGCTCTTTATTATACCGGGGGAATTTACAGAGATATGGCAGTTACTATGTACCAAAAAGCAATGAATTTTTATAGAGATAAATCTTTGGTTTCATTGGCTTGGATCTATAGTGAAAGAGAGGAATGGGGAAAGGCAGATTCGTTGTTGGAGTTGATGAATGATAAAAATGACTATTATTTACTTACCAAGGGGTACTTCCTTTATAGAAGAGAAAAATTTTTGCAAGCGGATAGTATGCTTGCAAAAATAAAGAATATTGAGAAATTTGGATTGTCTGCATTTTTGTTAAAAATATTGGTAAAGGAAAGATTAAAGAAATACCATGAAGCGGTTTTGCTTTGTAAAGATATGATAGGGAGGATAAAGAATAGAGATACAATAGCAGTTATTTTAAAAAAAATTCTTGAACTTTATGTGCTTCAGGAATCCGAGGATCAAATTATTTCAATAATAAATGATGCAAGAAAGGTCCTGGACACAAGAAACGAAAATAAGAAGATATTTATAGAGATGTTAGAAATTGCAATGCGTTATTTTATGGATAAAGAAGATTATGAAAAAGCTCTGGAATTGGCCATGGAAATAGGATATCTTAAGGGAAGTTCACTTCCTGTAGAAGAGGTTTTATATTTTAAAGCAAGAAAGTACTCCTCAGAGGATAGTTTGTATACTGTTATAAAACAACTTGAAAATATAAATCCAAAAAGCAAATATTTACCTGAATTAATGTTTCTTTATGCTTCTTATAAGATTGAAGAAAACCCCGAAGAAAGTCTTATACTTTTTAGAAAATTGAAAATGTGGTATCATCCTCAGGAAATAGACCCTTTTTTTGATGATATTTACTACAACTCTTTTATTGCATCTTTTCTGTTGTATCAAAAATATAAAACCATTGAAAAGCTTGATAATGCATTAAGGGAAGGAGAAAGTTTTTTAAAGATGATATCTAAAAAATACCCTTATTATCCTCAAGTATTACTTAAAGTTTCACTTTTGTACTTAAAAAAAGCACGGGATACCGAAGATTTCTTTAAAAGGAGAGAATACTTTACTAAAGCCTTTGTGCTTTTGACTGAACTTAAAAATAAGTTTAATAAAACTGATACTTACAAAGAAAACAGAGAAATTGTTGAAAACACAATACAAGAGTTGGAGAATAATTTAAAAAAATAAAAACTTGACAAAAAGTATAAAATGGTTATACTTTTTAAAAAGGAGGCACGATGATAGCAGATATTCTGAGATTCATGGATCCCCGCGTAAGTTGGGTGATGACACTATTGGGGATAATCTCCATCGTATCCATTGCATTAATAGTAGAACGGTTTATTTATTTTGGCCGTAGAAGGGTAGATGCCAATGCTTTCTTTGATAAAGTAAGGGAAGCTTTATCTACAGGTGGAGTAGCCGAAGCACTTGCTTTTGTTAAGAATCATGATAATCCTATTGCCTCTATTTTAAAGGTTGGGCTTGAAAATTATGACCTTCCCGAAGATCTTCTTGCAGAAACTATAGAAAGTGCTATTCTTGAAGAAAGAACCAAACTTGAAAGATTTCTTGCAGGACTTAATACAATAGGAACTGTGTCTCCTCTATTGGGATTACTTGGAACAGTAATTGGACTTATAAAAGCATTTTTAAATATTGCAATAAGTGGTTCAGGTGGACCTGCAGTGGTAGCTAAAGGAATTGGTGAGGCATTGTATACTACAATGATGGGACTTGTTATTGCTGTGCCCGTTATCTATTTTTATAATTATTTTTCTAAGAAGGCTACTGATTACACAGATATAATGGAAGCCACTATGAGGAAGTTTTTAAGGTTGGTAGCTGCTACTAAATCTGGTGGTTGAAATGCAAATGATAAAGAAACCTTCTCGGAGAATCCATAGAAAAGGTCAGGCAAACGTTACTTCGCTTGTAGATATTGCATTGAGTTTAGTAATATTTTTTATTGTTACACTGCCGGTTCTAATGGAATCAGGGATAATGGTAAAGGCTCCTTCGGTTGCAGTGGTGGGTAGTAATCAACCTGCTGATGAATTTAAAGTGAGTATATATATTACTGAAGATGGAAGGTACATTCTTAACGAAAGTCCTGTAACACGAGAGCAATTAGAAAGTCTTGTAGGAGAACTTTTAAAAAGGAGCATTGAAAAATTAGTGGTGGTGAGAGCAGATGGAGCAGTGATGCATGAAAAAGTAGTAGAAGTACTTGATATGGCAAAACAAAAAGGTGCTATGAAACTTGCTCTTATCAGAGGTAAACCGATGGGAGGCTGAAATGGCAGAAAGAAGAGAACTCGCTTCTTTAGTTCCTGATATAATTCCTATGGCAGGTGTTGCATTACTTATCGTACTTATGCTTATGATGACCGCTCCCCAGCTTCTTACCCATGAATCAACTCCTGTAGATGTGCCTTATGCAAATACAGTGGAAAGACAAACAGAGGAAAATTATACAATTGCTCTTCTTCCAGATCATTCATTAAAACTTAATGATAGATCCGCAACCAAAGAAGAGATAGAAAAAGCACTTACTGATAAGCTTGCAGAGGATCCTTACTTTCTTGTAGTAATAAGAGCAGATAGAAGGGTTCCAGAAGAATGGGTGATGGATCTCCTTGCAATGGCAAGGAAGGCGGGGGCACAAAGAGTTGCTGTAGCTACCAAACCTAAGAAAAAGGTTGGTGTAAAATGACATTAAATATATTAAATTTTAAAATAAACCTTTCCCCAAGAGAGTGGGTAAAAGCTTGGGGAGAGGCTTTGGCCAATACCTGGCAAGGATTAAAAGAAACCTTTTCTAATCGCAGATTATGGGTGGGTTTTGCTGTTTCGGTGCTTTTACATTTGCTGGTTATACTTCTTTCGTTACAGCACAGGGTAGGTGCTGGGGAGGAACTCGTTGAGTTGACAGATGTGGATTTTGTAGATGAATCTTATAATCCTAAAGCGAGAAAGATAATAGCTCAGGAAAGCAAATTCATACCGGGTGTTAGATCAGGGATAACAGAAGAAGCTGCTCCGTTGAGTCTGGAGCGTAGAAACATTAAGTTTCAGGCTCCAATAGCAGGAGGTGAGATAAGTCTTGAGAAGGGTGCTGCTCCTACATTTACCGGAGAAGTGTTGAGGATCAATCCGAATGCAAGGGTTTCTACAGAAGAAATACTTGCACAAGCCCCAATAGATTTGAAGAGAGGAATGGGTGGTGTTACAGGACAAAAAGGATTTTTGAGTATGCCCCAAGTTGGTGCTCCAATAGACCTTTCAAAAGGTAGTGCAAATGTGGAAGAAGGATTGAAGACTCCCATAAAACCGATAAAGCCTCGGGCAGAACTGGGTGAAAAGGGCGGGGCTGAAAAGGCTTTAAGAAAGTTGAAAAAGACGGGCTTTAAACTTGAAGGAGATTTGAGTGCAGCTGATATAGTTGCCAAATATATGCCTCCTTATCCTGCTTGGGCAAGGCAGAGATTTTTGCAGCCTATCTGTAAAATATCCTTTTCAGTGGATGCAAATGGTAATGTGATGCCTGTTATGACAGTTTTGAGAAGTACAGGCTATCCTAACTGGGATGAAGATATAAAAAGAGCTCTAAGGAGGTGGAAGTTTAAACCTTCAAACTTAAGGATACGCAGAGCAATAATAACATTTGTATTTGTACTTGAATAAAGTAGGTGAATTAAAGATAAAAAGGAGAGAGAAATGAGGAAGATGATGTTTTGTCTTTTGCCTGTTTTTCTTTTTGCTCAGAAAGAAGTAGGGGTGGAGATGATAAGAGGAAAAGCTCTTATTGAACCTAAGCCTAAAGCCTTCTATTACACCATAGATCCATATCAACCAATAGGAGTTATATTAGGAGAACACAGGTTTATACTGGATCCAATGTTTTTTGAAAAGATAGAAAAAGCTGTAGGAAGAAGTATTTTTCTTACTGATGAGAATCTTCTTAGAGTTCCGGTTAGAATAAACAACTTTGTTGATTTAGACAGAGAAGCTATTTCTCTTGATATGTCAAAGTTTATAGAGAAGGGAATAGAGTCTTGGGAAGTTCAGATAATAGATGGTAGGGGAAATGTGTTTAGAACAATACAGGGGAAAGGAAATCTTCCCTCTGCAGTGATGTGGGATGGAAAAGGAGATGATGGGGAAACGGTGATGAGTGTAGGAGATATTTATTCTTTCATAGTCACTATCCATCGCAAGGATGGAAGCTCTACAAGAAGGATAGGTAGTCCTATTGATCTTGCAGGACTTGCCTATGGGAATATAGTTGCTATAAAAGAAACTGAACTACAAATGATAGGTACTGAGATTTCTCGTAAGGAACGAGATTACATTCAGTATGTAATAAATCGTTTCAGAGAAAAAGGATTCTCAAAGATAACAGTGGCCGCATCGGATATTTATTTTGCTGATATAGTAAAGTCTTATTTGGAAGAGAAGCTTTTTGGAGTAGAGATAAATACCAAGGAGGTTCCAGGTATAACCAGAATTGAATTTATCTTTGAATAAATAATTGTACATTAAAAATATCAACGAAAAAGGAGGAAAAGAGAAATGAAAAATAGTTATTTTTTTACTTCAGAGTCTGTTACAGAAGGACATCCGGATAAGTTGTGTGATCAAATTTCTGATGCAATTCTGGATGCCATTCTTGAGAAAGATCCCTTAGGAAGAGTTGCATGCGAAACCCTTACTACAAGAGGGCTGGTTTTTGTAGCTGGTGAGATTACCACGGAATGTTATGTGGATATTCCAGAAATTGTAAGAGCAGTTGTAAGAGAGACAGGTTATACCAATCCTGCTTATGGGTTTGATGATGAGTCAGTGGCGGTTGTAACCTCAATACAGGAGCAATCCCCAGATATTGCTATGGGAGTTGATATTGGAGGAGCTGGGGATCAAGGAATAATGATAGGATATGCTACAAATGAAACACCAGAGATGATGCCTATGCCTATAGTAATGGCCCATAGATTAACTCGGAGGTTGGCTGAAGTGAGGAAAAATCAACTTATAAAGTACCTTAGACCTGATGGAAAAGCGCAGGTTACAGTAAAATATGAAAATCACAGACCTGTAGGAATTTCAGCGATTGTCCTTGCTGCCCAGCATGACCCTGATGTAAAGTTAGACCAACTTAGGGAGGAGTTAAAAGAGCATGTTATTAAACATGTAATTCCAGAAGATTTAATAGATAAAAATACCAAAATTATAATAAATGGTACTGGAAAATTTGTAATAGGAGGACCTCAAGCAGATACAGGAGTTACTGGAAGAAAGATAATGGTGGATACCTATGGAGGATATGTAAGGCATGGAGGAGGTTGTTTTTCAGGTAAGGACCCAACAAAAGTAGATAGATCTGCAGCATATTTTGCAAGGTATGTAGCTAAGAATATTGTGGCTGCAGGACTTGCTGATAAAGCAGAGATACAACTTGCATACGTAATTGGACAAAAGGAGCCTGTTTCTTTTTCTATAGATACTTATGGTACTGCTAAGATTCCAGAGGAAAAGATACTTTCTGCTGTGAAAAAACTTTTTGATTTTACTCCTGCAGGTATGATAGATAAATTAAAGCTTCGCAGACCTATTTATAGAAGGACCGCAGCTTATGGACATTTTGGTAGAGAGGAGGAGGGGTTTACATGGGAAATTACAGATATGGTAAAAATTTTAAAAGAGGAAACTGGATATGCGTGAATATGATATAAAAGATATAAATCTTGCTCAAGAAGGAAAGGAGCGAATCTACTGGGCATCCTCTTTTATGCCTGTACTTGCTTTGATTCGTAAAAGATTCAAAAAGGAAAAACCTTTAAAAGGTATTAGAATAAGTGCTTGTCTCCATGTAACTACTGAAACAGCGAATTTATTAATAACTTTGAAAGAAGGAGGAGCAGAGGTAAGACTTTCCGCATCTAATCCTCTTTCTACTCAAGATGATGTTGCAGCTGCATTGGTCAGATATGAAGACATACCTGTTTTTGCAAAAAAAGGAGAATCAACCAGCGAGTATTATACCCATATAGAAGAGAATCTTGCCTTTTCTCCACATTTAACTATAGATGATGGAGCTGATTTAATATCCACTATACATAAAGGAAAAAAAGAACTTGCAAAAAAGATATATGGAGGTACTGAAGAAACAACCACTGGTGTAATAAGACTTAAAAATCTTGAAAAGGAAGGAAAACTTCTTTATCCAGTAATTGCAGTAAATGAGTCCAAAACTAAATATCTTTTTGACAATAGATATGGAACTGGTCAATCCACGGTTGATGGTATTTTGAGAGCAACAAATTTTTTCTTTCCTGGAGCAAAGGTAGTGGTGATAGGATATGGATGGTGTGGAAGAGGAATTGCAGTAAGAGCAAAAGGACTCGGAGCAGAGGTGATAGTTTGTGAAGTTTCACCTATCAAGGCGCTTGAAGCAAGAATGGATGGTTTCAGAGTAATGAAATTGGAAGAAGCATGTAACATAGGAGATCTATTTATTACTGCAACAGGAAATATAAATGTGATAACCAAGAAACATTTCTATTTAATGAAAGATAAAGCAATTCTTGCTAATGCAGGACATTTTGATGTGGAAATAGACAAAAAATGTCTTGAAAAGATATCAGATAGTAAAAGAGAAATAAGAAAAAATGTAATAGAATATAAAATAGGGAAAAAAAGATTATATCTTCTTGCAGAGGGAAGACTTGTTAATCTTTCTGCAGCAGAAGGACATCCTGCAATGGTGATGGATATGTCTTTTGCGAATCAAGCTCTTGCAGTAGAGTATATCGTTAAAAACAAAAGTAAACTGGATAAAAAAGTGTATGTATTACCCTTAGAGATAGATGAAGAGATTGCAAAATTAAAGTTGGAAACCATGGGGATAAAGATAGATACCCTTACAAAACAACAGGAAAAGTATCTCTCCTCATGGAAGATAGGAACATAATGAAGGTTGTGGTTCAACAAGCAAAGGGATTAACCTTTATTGGTAAAGGAAATTCTAATCACTGGATTGTAATGGATGGTCCAGAGAAATTCAAAGGTTCTGATGCAGGTATAAGACCAATGGAGCTGATGCTTGTTTCTCTTGGCGGGTGTACTGGAATGGATGTAATTTCACTGCTTGATAAGATGAAAGTAAAATACAGTGATTTTAGAATAGAAGTAGAAGCAGAGAGAGCCCAAGAGCACCCTAAAGTTTTTACCCGTATACATATAAAATATATTATTTATGGAAGAGATGTAGACGAACAGAGTTTTAAAAAAGCTATAGAACTTTCACAGAGTAAGTATTGTTCTATCTCTGCGATGTTAAAAAAAATATGTAACCTTACTTATTCCTATGAAATAGTACGAAAAGAAGAAGAGATTACGCCATAAGAAGTTATTTCTTTTTCTTATGGCGCATCATCTTTCTTCTTTTCTTGTATTTATGTCTTTTTACTTTTTTTAATTTTCTTTTTCTTCCGCAAGGCATAATTTACCTTTGACTTACAATTTGTTTTAAAACTTTTGAAGGTTTAAATACAGGAACTAATCTGGAAGGAATATGAATTTCTTTACCTGTTCTTGGATTTTTAGCCGTTTTCTCTTTTCTTTTATTTGTTTTAAATACCCCAAACCTTCTTATTTCTATTCTATTACCTTCTGCAAGTTGTTTTGATATTTCTTTTAAAAACAAATTTACAATTAATGCAATATCTTTTTTTGTAAATCTTGGTCCAATCTGTTTTTCTATAGCTTCTATTAGATCAATTTTCTTTATTGTCACCTCTGCCTCCTTTTTTAAATTTTATAAATTCTTTGTTAATTAATTTTAATCAAAGAAATTAAGATTGTCAAGTTAACCCCCCTTCTAAAATAGTTTGACTAATCTTTTTATTTATGTAAAATTAAAATACAATGTTATTTATGCTTTTTGCGCTACACGTGTGGATTGAAGATGATATGCTTTATTTTTCTCAAGGTAGTGATAAGGAGGTAATTGATTATGCAATTACATGGGGTAAAAGCAAGTCAGAAATTGCTATTTCTCAAGATTCCTCATGGATAGCGTATTCCAAATTTAATCAATCTGGTATAGAGGAAGAGGGTGAAGATGTATGGGTGTTTTCTGTAGAATCCAAAGAGAGAAAAAAAGTTATTTCTTCTGAATTGGTCTGTGATACGCTTTTTTGGACACGGATAGAAAACAACAACATACTTTTTGCATGTTTTTCATCTCATGCTTTACCCGGAAAATATATGATTCTTGTTTATAATCCTGGTGACGATTCCTTAATATTTTATGCTCCTTTTAAGTTTACAGGATATGATAAGAGAAAAGAAGTAATTAACTATGTGAGTCTTACTGAAGATGGATATGAGCGCTTTAGGGATAAACTTTATCTTTTAGAATTTTATAAATGGAAGAATAGAACGCCTACAATTGTAACAGATACATTTCCTCAAAAACTTTTTGATGGAAATTTGAGGACTGCTGAAGAGTTTTATACTGAGGAAGGAGGCAAAGGTTATGCGTTTAAGATTCATTTTGCTAAAAAAGTTATAATAGAAAGAATAAGAATAGCTCCTGGATACATGAAGACCTCATCAAGGCAGGGGAATCTTTTTTTTCTTTACAATAGAATAAAGAAATTAAAAATTATCACAAATTCAGGAGATGAAGTTGTATTAAAATGTAAGAATGATTTTTCTATACAGGAATTTAATCTAAAAAATCCTTTGGTGGGAGAAACCTTTATTTTCTTGGTGGAAGACATTTATAGAGGAAGCAATTATAATAGGTTGTTTGTTTCAGAAATTGAAATAATTGAAAAAAATAGGAGGCTGTGATGTTTGATGAAATTTTAAAAAAGGATAATGGGGCTAAGTTTTTTGCGATTGATGGACTGGTATTTACACCTGCCTCTCCTTTTTATGAAGATTATAGAGAAGGGGCTGAGGAGGAAATAGTTAAGAGAATAGCAGACAATCTTAAAAACAGAGAGATCGATCTTGTTATAATAGGAGATGAAAATTTGGGGCTTGAAGAACGAGGTGAAGGAAAATGGCAAGATTTTCTCAGGCAGGAGTGTTTGTTGAAGAATATTGTGGTTTATCCAGGGTTTACTGTGATTACAAAAGATGAAAAAAAATTACTTTTTGTGTTTTCTCCAGGCACTCCTTTTTCAAGGATGGATACTTTACTTTCTGAATTGGGATTAAAAAAGGGAGAGAGATTTTATAGAAACAATAATCCTGTACCCTTGGAACTTTCTTCAGATGAGGTTTTAAAAAGAAAGGAAAAGGATTATTTAATTCTTTTTATTTACGAAGGGAAAGAAGTGGATGAGAGATTCAATGGTATAGTATCGTTTGAAGACCTAAAATCTTCAAAAGGAGTCTTGTTAGGCTCATTTGCAAGAAGGGCAGAAGATGTGGGTATGAAAAAAAGTTATGTAAAAATGGGGTTTAAAAATATAGAAGGTTTACGAATGGTTTTTCTTGACCCTGAAGTTAAAATACGTTATTCTACTGTAGAAATTAGGCATCCACGAATCATAGCATGTGCATGGAAAGGAGGATTCTTAGATGGTGTAAGTGTGCATATGAATCCTTTTTTTAACGTTTTAATTGGAGGTAGAGGAACAGGAAAAACTACAATGATAGAAACGATAAGATATGCCCTTGGGGCTGTTCCCAGAACTGAAAGAAATAAAAAAACACATGAGCAAATATTAAGAGAAGTTTTTAAACCAGGTTCTAAAATTTCTGTACTTGTAGAAACCCAAGCACCGGGTAAGAAGAGATATAGAATTGAAAGAATATATCCCTTTAAACCTGCGGTATATGATGAAGAGACAGGGGAGAAACTGGATATAGAACCATCTGATATTTTTAACATAGAGATATATGGGAGCAAAGAAATTTTTGAGATTACAAAAAAATCGGATTTTCAATATGAACTTATAAAACAGAGAATGAAGGATGAAATTATTCATTTTGAGGAAGAAAGAAGGAGGCTCATAAAAGAAATAGAAGATATCGAGCAATCAATGGAGAAGTACGAAAAAGATATTAAAGAGAAGGAGAAAGAAATTTCTAAGATACCTGGGATAAGGGAAAGAATAAAACGTTTTGAAGAACTTGGAATACCAGAAAAGATAGCAAAAAAACGTAAAATAGAAGAGGAAAGATTTCTTTTTGAAGAGTCTGCAAAAAAGGTAGATGAAATAGCTAAAAAGCTTGCAGAGATGGTGACCGAGTTTATCCCTTCCTTTAAGGATATTGCAGAAGGGACAGAGGAATGTTCTTTAGTGTTGAAAGATTATAGAAATTACTTTAAAGATTCGGTTCTTGAATTTGAAAAGGTTTTTAACCGTGCAATTGAGGTGCTTAAGAATATTCGTAACAAAAATGAAGAAAGTAAGAAGAAATGGGAGGAAGAATCTATAAAAATAGAGGAAGAGTATAGAGAAAGTTTAAGAAAGTTACAGTTGGAATATCCGGGTCTTGATATTGAAGAATATGTAGAGCTTGAGAATGAACTTAAGAAGCTTATTGAGATAGAAAAAGAGGTTACCGCGAATAAAAATAAATTGAACATGCTTGTTGAAGATAGAAAAAGAAAATTAGAAGAACTGAGAAATATAATAAAGGAGGAGTATGACAAAGTAAAAGAGCAGGTTGAAAAGTGGAACAAAATGCTTGAAGGAAGGATAAGGATAGATTTTTCTTATAAAAATCCTCCCCATGTATTGAAAAAGATGAAAGAAATTTTTCCTGAAGTAAGGGAAGAACTACTTAAGGAACTGGCAGAAAAATTTACTCCTCAAGAGATTGCGGAGATATTAAAGGAAAGAGCATATGACAAATTAAATATAAATGGAGTCCCTGCAGCTGAAATAGCAAGGTATGCAGTATTTAACGATAAAAAAAGGTTAAACCAGCTTGAAAGAATGTACTATCCTCCTTTTGTGGTGTTCAATCTTAATGTAGGTAATTCTGAAAAACCCATCTGGAAGAATATAGAGAGTTTGTCAGATGGTCAGCGATGTACAGTGATTCTTGAATTTTTACTATTATCTGATGATGCTCCATTAATAGTTGATCAACCTGAAGAAGATATGGATAATCGTTATATCGTAGAAGAAGTGGTGAAAAAAATAAGAAAAGAAAAAGATAAACGACAATTTCTATTTGCTACTCACAATGCTAATCTCCCTGTATTAGGAGATGCAGATCTCTTTATATGCCTTGAAGCAGATACTGAAAAAGCATATTTGAAGGAAGGAAACTATGGATACCTTGATTCCAAGAAAATTAAAGAACTTGTCTATGATTATCTTGAAGGAGGTAAAGAAGCATTTCAACAGAGAAAGCACAGATATGGCGAGGAATAGAATTTTTCTTGACAAAGAAAATAATTGGAATAAAATTCATAATAAGGGTATTCCAAATAAGGAGGTTATCAGATGAAAAAATACTTTGAAGTAAGATGGCATGGTAGAGGTGGGCAGGGCGCTAAAACTGCAGCATTACTATTTGGTGAAGCGGCAATGGAAACAGGAAAGTATATTCAAGCATTTCCTGAGTATGGGCCTGAAAGAACAGGAGCTCCTATGCAATCCTTCAATAGACTTTCGGATGAACCGATTCGGATACATTCAGGAGTAAGAAATCCTGATGTAGTGATAGTTCTTGATCCAAGTCTTCTTGATGTTACAGATGTTACTAAAGGGCTTGTTAAGGGAGGGTATGTGATTGTTAACACTCAGGAATCACCTGAAGAGATAAAGAAAAAACTTGGAAGAGATGATATAAAGGTTGCGACAGTGGATGCTACCGGTATTGCAATGAAACATATAGGAAGGAACGTTCCAAATACTCCAATGCTTGGAGCGATGTTAAAAGTTACGGGAATTCTTGATTTTAACAAGACCCTTCAGGTGATAGAGAAAAAATTCTCTAAAAAGTTTAGAGGAAGAGAAGAAATAGTTAGGGGAAATATAGAGTCAATTAAAAAAGCTTATGAGGAGGTAAAAGTAGTATGAAAAAAGGATGGAAAGAACTACCTGAGGGATGTATAATTGAGAAACCTGCTACATCTCTTGAATTTAAAACAGGGGATTGGAGGACCTTGAAACCTGTGTGGCATGAGGATAAATGCATTCATTGTCTTCTATGTTGGATTTACTGTCCTGATGCATCAATAATAGTTGAGAATGAAAAAGTAAAAGGGATAAACTATGATTATTGTAAAGGATGTGGGATATGTGCAGAAGTGTGTCCACCACGAGCATCTGCAATTGAAATGGTAAGGGAGGAAAAATGAAGCGTGCGATGACAGGTAATGAAGCAATGGCTTTTGCAATGAAACAGATAAATCCCGATGTGGTGGCTGCATATCCAATAACTCCAGCTACTGAAATTGTTCAGATATTCTCTCAATATGTTGCAGATGGAGAGGTAGATACTGAATTTGTCCCCACAGAGAGTGAACATTCTGCGTTGTCTGCTTGCGTAGGAGCAGCAGTTGCTGGGGCAAGAGTTATTACTTCTACTGCATCTCAAGGACTTGCTTTAATGCACGAGATTCTTTACATTGCAAGTGCATTAAGACAACCAATTGTTATTGCCCTTGTGAATAGGGCATTGTCGGCTCCTATAAATATTCATTGTGACCATTCTGATACCATGGGTTCAAGAGATGCAGGGTGGATACAGATATACTGTGCTAATTCTCAAGAAGCCTATGATTCAATGATACAGGCAGTAAAAATTGCTGAAACACTTAATCTTCCTGTGATCGTTTCCACTGATGCTTTTATTCTATCTCACTGTATGGAAAGAATAGATGTCCTTTCGGATGAAGAAGTAAGAAATTATGTGGGAGAGAGAAAACCTATGTATTCTCTTCTTGATGTGGATAATCCAATTACAGTAGGTCCTCTTGATTTACAAGATTATTTTTTTGAGCATAAAAGATCACAGATAGAGGCTATGTGGAATGCGATACTTGTAATTGAGAAGGTAGCAAAGGAATATGGAGATAAGTTTGGAAGATACTATCCTACAGTAGAGGAATACAGAACAGAAGGTGCAGAAGTTGCAGTAGTGGCTTTAGGTTCCACTGCTGATACTTTGAAAGAGATTGTTGATATGTTAAGGGATGAAGGGAAAAGAGTTGGGCTGGTAAGAATAAGGGTTTTCAGACCTCTTCCTTCACAGAGGTTACAAAACACATTAAAGAAGTTTAAAGTGATTGCAGTTATGGATAGAGCAGACAGTTTGAATGCTTTTGGAGGTCCAGTGTTCAATGAAGTAAGGTCGGTACTTTATGAAATCGAACCAAGACCTATAATAGTTAATTATGTGTATGGGCTTGGTGGAAGAGATATAGAGATAGAGGAACTTGTAAGAGTCTACGATGACATCGAAAAAATAAAGGAGAGAGGTGCATATGAAAAAATGGTTACATACCTTGGTGTAAGGGGGGAGGAGTAATGGCTACATTGAAAGAACTTACCCATAGACCTGAGAGTTTTGTAAGTGGGCATAGGGCATGTGCTGGATGTGGTTGTGCAATTGCTATAAGGCAGGTTCTGCTTGCAATAGAAAAGCCAAAAGTAGCTGCAATTGCTACGGGGTGTATGGAAGTTGTCTCAACAATATATCCCTATACTGCGTGGAATATTCCTCTTATTCACAATGCCTTTGAAAATGCTGCAGCAACAATAGCAGGAATTGAAGCCGCATACAAAGCCTTAAAAAGAAAGGGCAGGATAAACAAGGAAATAAAGTTTGTTGCTTTTGGTGGAGATGGGGGAACTTATGATATAGGATTACAGGCACTTTCTGGAGCAATTGAAAGAAAACATAATTTTCTTTATGTTTGTTATGACAATGAAGCCTATATGAATACCGGGTATCAAAGATCATCTGCAACTCCTTCATATGCTCACACCACTACCTCTCCTGTTGGTTCAAAAATACCTGGGAAACTTCAAAAAAGAAAGGATTTAACAGAAATCATTATCGCCCATGAACCTGCTTATGCTGCTCAAGCAAATCCTGCGTTCTTCGCAGATCTTATAAAGAAAGTTGAAAAAGCAATGAGTAAAGAAGGGCCTACTTTTATCAACATCCTTGGCGTTTGTGTTCCCGGATGGGGTACATCTCCTGAAAAAACGATTGAAATTTCAAAACTCGCTGTGGAGACCGGATTCTGGCCTCTTTATGAATGGGAAGATGGAAAATATACAATCAATTACAAGCCAAGAGAGCTTAAACCTTTGGAAGAATTTTTAAAATTGCAGGCAAGATTTAGACATTTATTAAAACCTGAGAATGCACATCTTCTTGAGGCCTTTAAAAAGGAGATAGAGAAAAGATGGCAGAGGCTTTTGGCAAAAGAAAAAGCATCTTGCAATGCAGGCTGATAGAGTAAAAATATTTGAAGAAAGTTTTCAAAAAATAAAGGATAACATAGAAAAGCTCCTTAAGCAGAGTGATGCAAAATGTGCATTTTTGATAGATAGAGATGGTAATTTAATTACATATTCTGGAGATACTAAGGGAATAGATCTTGAGTCCTTCGCTGCTCTTGCAGCTGCAGATTTTGCTGCTACTTCTCAACTTGCTTCTTTGATAGGAGAAAAGGATTTTGAAACACTTTATCATCAGGGTATTCATCAACATTTGTATTTCCAACTTGTTGGAAGGGGTATAGTGCTTGCAGTGGTATTTGATCAAAGGACTACGCTTGGACTTGTTAGAGTGAGAGTAAAGAGCACTGCAGAGGCAATATCTGCCATAATAGATGAAATTTTTAAACAGGCAGAGACTAAGGTACCTCAAGAGGACGTAAAGGATATCACGAGAGATATAGAGCAAGAGCTTGATAGACTGTTTGGCGGTTAGAACTTTTCGTTGTTAAAAAATGGCACTGGTTAATTACGCGACAAAAGAGATAAATGTAAAAATAGTCTACTATGGACCTGGGCTTGGTGGGAAAACTACCTGTCTAAAATATATATATAATAAATTGGATTCAAATGTAAAAGGCAAGTTGGTTACACTTTCTACTGAACTTGATAGAACTCTGTTTTTTGATTTTTTGCCGGTTGATCTTGGGACTGTGAGAGGTTTTAAAACACGATTTCATCTTTACACCGTTCCTGGACAGGTATTTTACAATGCTTCAAGAAGAATAATCCTTAGAGGTGCAGATGGAATAGTATTTGTTGCAGATTCTCAGAAAGAAAGAAAACAGGATAATATTGAGAGTATGGAAAATTTGAAAGAAAATCTTGCTACGTATGGTTTAAAACTCCAGGATGTTCCTTATGTTTTAATGTACAATAAAAGGGATTTGCCTAATATAATGCCTGTGGAGGAGATGGAAAAAGATTTAAATGAAGATGGAGTTCCAAGTTTTGAGTCAGTAGCAACTCAGGGAATAGGAGTATTTGAGGCTTTAAAAACTTTGGCAAAACTCGTTTTGAAAAAACTCTAACTAAGGTAAATATCTAATTGTGAATGTAGGTGAAAAACACATTCTCTTTGTGGATGATGATGAAGAATTTGTAAAAATTATGAAAAAACTCCTTAATTTTTATGGATACAAAGTGGAAGAAGCTCTAACAGGGAACGTAGCCTTAGAAAAGTTAAAGAAAGGAAAATTTGACCTTGTTCTTGTGGATATAATGATGCCAGGAATGGA
>CAYQJV010000027.1:0-21809 GCA_964417925.1 uncultured bacterium
GTTGAGAGGAATGGGAGAGATGAAAATACCATGAAGCTTTTCTAAAACTTCCCGATAGGACAATCCCCTAAAGACTTTAAAAATATGCAAAAATCCCCCAATGCAACTCTTATTTTTCGAACAGCCTTAGTTTTCTACAGAATTTCATTCTGTAGTATTACATTTCTGTAGTGTTAATAATAAAAATTTGTTATTGGCATTCTTCTTCCAAAACCGAATGCTTTTGGTGTTATCTTTATTCCTAAAGGTGCCTGTTTTCGTTTATATTCGCTTTTATTTATCTTTTTTGCTACATATTCTACGGTTTCTCTATCAAAACCATTTTTTATAATTTCATCTATTGATAGTTCCTCTTCTACATAAAGATGTATTATTTTGTCAAGAATTGGATAAGGAGGTAGATCATCCTCATCTTTTTGTTCTGGAGCAAGTTCTGCAGAAGGAGGTTTGGTAAGTATAGACTCGGGTATTATTTCCTTACCATGAAGTGTATTGCAGTATCTTGCTAATTGGTATATCATAGTTTTGGGAATATCTGATAGTACGGCAAATCCTCCTGCCATATCTCCATAAAGGGTTGAATATCCCATTGCCAATTCTGATTTATTTGATGTAACAAGTACCAAGTATCCATGTTCGTTGGAAAGCGCCATAAGGATATTTGCTCTTATTCTTGCTTGAATGTTTTGTTCTGTGATTTTTATTTCTCCTCGTTTTATTCCAAGGATTTGGAGATATCTTTCGTATATGTCATTGATAGGGATGATAATAGTTTTTATTCCTAAGTTTTTGGCTACTTTTTCTGCATCGGTTATACTTTCTGCCGAGGAATAGGGACCTGGCATTAATACCCCTATTACATTCTCTTTTCTTAGGGCATCCGTTGCAATTACTGCTACGACTGAGGAGTCTATACCACCACTTAGTCCAATTACCACTTTTTCAAAACCGTTCTTTTTTACATAATCATGAAGACCCATGATTAAAGCACTGTACACTTCCTCAAGACCTTCTTCTTTGATGCTGGGATTTTTAAAAGAGAAGTCAGTTAAATAAAGAACTTCTTTAAATCTTGGAGCTGCATCCAGTAGTGTACCATAAGGATCGTATATGTAGCTTCCTCCATCAAACACTAAATCGTCCTGCCCTCCAACAAGATTTACATATACAATGTATACCCCATATTTTTTTGCTTTTTCCTCCAGTAGCTTTCTTCTCAAAGACGCTTTTTTTATATAAAATGGGGATGCAGAAATATTTATTACAAGTTCTGCTCCATTATTCTTTAAATCTTTAACAGGACCATCCTCTATCCATATGTCTTCACAAATTGTTATACCTAATTTTATTTTTTCAAATTTAAATACCTTTGTTTGTTTTCCTGGTTCAAAATATCTCTTTTCATCAAATACATCATAATTAGGTAGAAAGATTTTAGGTTGTATTCCTATAATGCTTTTGTCTTTTATATAAACTGCCGAATTATAAAGTATATTTTCACGCATGTATCTTGCAGAAATGTCATAGATATTCAGACCTTTTGTAGTTTTTCTTTTCTCCGAATGTATATATCCTACTATTACCCCAATATTATCACTATGAGCGGTTATTTCGTACAATGCTTTTTTATTTTTTTCTATGAAATCCCTTCGCGTTAGTAGATCTTTTGGAGGGTACCCCGTAATTGCAAGTTCAGGGAAAACAATAACTTCGGCTTTTTTTTCCTTTGCTTTTTTTATGAAATTTATAATTTTCCTCGTATTTCCTTCAATGTCACCTACAATTACATTAATCTGTGCAATTGCAAGTTTTATAGGTTTCATAGATAATGATACGCTAAAAAAGTTAATTTACAACCCAAAAGATGGAAAATCGTTTGAAGAAAAAATTTGACATATTTAAAGTTGTAATTAAAATTGTAAGATGCAAATGGTATCGGTATCAGGAATAAGAGGAGAAGTAGGAAAGGATATAAAGGCAGAGGATTATTTGAAATGGTCTTCAAAGTTTAAAAAGTATATAAAAAAAGATACTTTTGTAATTGGAAGGGATACCCGAAAGTCGGGTGAAACATTTTACAGTGCTGTGCTTTTTTCCTTTATTGAAAAGAATGCAAAGGTATATGCATCAGGAGTGATATCAACACCGGGGGCTGTGTATCTTTCAAAAAATTTAAAAGCAGCAGGATTTGTTATAACAGCTAGTCACAATCCTGCTAACTGGAATGGGATAAAATTTATACATCCCGAGGGAAGGTTTTTATATAAAGAGGAGATTGAAGAACTTTTAAAAACAGAGGAAGAAAAGAAAAAGGGGTTTGGAATTGAAATACCTTTTAATGGAGCTTCCCTTCATGCAGAAGCAGTGATAGAGCACTCTTTGATAGAGAAAAAAGGGAAAAAATTTAAGGTTGCAATAGATCCTGTGAATGGAGCTTCAGGATATGAAGCAAAAAGAGTGGTAGAAGAGTTGGGATTTAAAGTAGTAATGATAAATGACGTTCCTCATGGTAATTTTACCAGACCCCCAGAGCCCATTCCTGAGAATTTGAACAGTTTGAGTGAGCTTATAAAAGATAAAAAAGCAGATATTGGTTTTGCTTTTGACCCTGATGGGGATAGAGTTTCAGTGGTATGTGAAGATGGAACTCCTCTTGGAGAGGAGTTTACCTTTCCTTTATGCTATTTTTATCTTCTTCAACGTGAAAAAATTAATGCTGTGATAAACTATTCAACTTCCATGATAGCAGAAGATATTGCCCAAAAATATGGTAGAAAGGTTAAAAGAGCTCCAGTAGGAGAGGTTAATGTCTTGAAAAAGATGGAAGAAGAAGAGATAAAAGTGGGAGGTGAGGGAAATGGAGGGTTGATTTTTTCTCCATTTAATAAGACGAGGGATGGGATTTTTGCGATGGCTTTGATTCTTTCTTTGAAGAGAAAATACGGAGAGATAAAAGAAGTGGTTAAGGGGTTTCCCTCATATTTTATGGTGAAGAAAAAAATAAAAAGGAGAAAAGACATAAATAAGATAAAAGAAAAATTAATTGAAGAATTTTCTTATACAGAAATTTCTTTAGAAGATGGAGTATGGCTTAAAAGGGAGGGTTGTTTTATTCATGTAAGAAAGTCTAATACAGAGCCTGTAATAAGAGTAATAATTGAGGGAAAAGATAAAAAAGAGGTTGAGGAGTACGAGAAAAAGGTGATGAAGATATGTGTGGAATAGTTGGATATACAGGTAAAAAAGATGTTCAATCGGTGGTGCTTGTTGGTCTCGAAAGACTGGAGTATAGAGGGTATGATTCATGTGGCATTGCAGTAGTCACTTCAAACAACGAGTTAAAAATAGTAAAAGTAGTAGGAAGATTACAAAATCTTATGAATAGTATAAATGGGAGAGGAATTTCAGGTACAGCTGGAATAGGACATACAAGATGGGCAACCCATGGAAAGGTATCAGAAAAGAATGCTCATCCTTTTACAGATTGTAGTGGCAGTTTTGCAGTGGTACATAATGGAATAATTGAGAATTACAGAGAGATAAAGGAAAAACTTGTTAAAAAGGGACATAAATTCGTTTCTGATACTGATTCAGAGGTTGTGGTACATCTGGTGGAGGATTATTTTGATGGAGATTTTTTAAAAGCTGTTATAAAAACAGCAAATGAGTTGGAAGGTAGTTTTGCTCTTGTGTTTTTGTCAAGTAGGTATCCAAAACGTCTTATTGGAGTGAGGAAAGGGAGTCCCTTAATAGTGGGGATTGGAAGTGATGGATATGCCTTCGCATCGGATCCTCTTGCTCTTGTGGGGGTTTGCCATAAAATGATAGTACTTAAAGATGAAGAAGTTGCTGACCTTGAACAGGGGAAGCCTGTAAAAATATATACTTTGGAAGGAAAGGAAAAAGATGTTAAACCTCAGCCCATAGAAATGACCGATGTAGTGGTTACTAAAAAGAGATATCCTAATTTTATGAGAAAGGAGATAATGGAACAACCAGAGATTATTGAGGAGAATATAAAACTTAGATTAAAAAATGGAAGGTTTTACTTAGGACATGGAATTAAACTTTCAATAGAGGAGATAAAACGGATAGAAAGAATTATTATAGAAGCATGCGGGACTTCCTATCATGCAGGACTTGTAGGAAGGTATTATATAGAAAACTTTGCAGGAATCCATACAGAGGTTGAAATTGCTTCTGAATACTTTACAAGAGGCCCTATTTTTAATAACTATGATTTGGTTATTGCAATCAGTCAATCAGGAGAAACTGCAGATACTTTAAATGCCATAAGAAGTATAAAGAAAGAAGCAAACATCCCTTTACTTGGAATTGTGAATGTGAAGAGGTCCTCTTTGGATCGGGAGTCGGATAGTGTGATGTATATAAATGCAGGACCAGAAATAGGGGTTGCTTCAACAAAAGCTTATACTGCTCAAATTCTTGCTCTTTTGATTTTCTCACTTTACCTTGCAAAGGTAAAACAGAGGCTTTCTTCTTCGCTTTATAATGAAGTAAAAAAAGAGTTGATTCTGCTCCCCAATAAGGTAAGAGAGGCTTTAAAGACAGATAGAAAAATAAGAAAAATAGCAGAGGAGTTTAAGGAAGCTAATCATTTTTTATTTTTAGGAAGGGGAATAAACTATCCCTCAGCCCTGGAAGGAGCTTTAAAACTTAAAGAAATTTCCTATATTCATGCAACAGGATATCCAGCTGGTGAAATGAAACATGGCCCCATATCTCTTGTGGATGAGAATACACCTGTGGTAATAATTGCTCCAAAGGATTCTACTTATACAAAGATTTTATCCAATCTTAAAGAGGTAAAGTCCCGGGGAGGAAAGGTAATCGCAATCGGTGAGAGAAATGATGAAATTTTAAAGAAAGAATCTTATAGATTTATTCCAATCCCTTCTACTCCTGAGTATCTTTCACCTATTGTTGCAGCAATTCCTTTACAGCTTCTTGCCTATCATATTGCAATCCTTAGAGGATGTGATGTAGATAAACCAAGAAACTTGGCAAAGAGTGTTACAGTAGAATGAAAGTGGCAGGGGTAGATGTTTTTTATACTGCTAATAAAGCATTTACTGGTGTAGTGGTGATGGATGAGGAAAGGATAATAGAAAAAAGAGTAAAGCAAACAGAAATTCCTTATAGATATATTCCTGGAATGTTTTCTTTAAGAGAAGGGCCACTTATTTTAAATATTTTAAAAGATGTAAAATCCTCTTTTGAGGTACTTCTATGTAATGGGCATGGATGGCTTCATCCTCAAAAGAGAGGATTGGCAACCGTGGTAGGAGAAATAGAGAATATAGCCACAATAGGTGTAACAAAGGAACTTCTTAAAGGAAGGTTTTTACCTCCACCTCCATTAAAAGGATGCTTTTCCTATGTATATATCAATGGTGAGAAAAGAGGCGTGGTAGTTAGAAGTACTGATAATGGTGGAGTGATATTTGTTTCTCCAGGATTTAAAATAGGGCTTGATAAAGCCTATAAAGTGGTATTGAGATTTTTAAAATTTAGACTTCCTGAACCCTTAAGAGTTGCCCATATAATTTCTAAAAGGGCAGGAAAGGGGTTGGTATGAAAGAAAATAAAATAAATAATAATGCAAAAAAAGAGATGGAAGAAAAGAAAAAAGCTCTTGAAAAAGCAATTTCTCAGATAGAAAGAAAGTATGGAAAAGGAACTGTAATGAGACTTACAGAGAAAAAACTTTTTCCTCCTTCAATTGATGTGATTCCTACAGGGTCGTTAAGTCTTGATATAGCTCTTGGAATAGGAGGATTTCCAAGAGGAAGAGTAGTGGAGATATTCGGTCCAGAGGCATCTGGGAAAACCACCCTTGCTCTCCAGGTAATAGCAGAGGCTCAAAAAAAGGGAGGTATTGCAGCATTCATAGATACAGAGCATGCACTGGATGTAAATTATGCAAAGGTACTTGGGGTTGATCTTGATAATTTACTCATTTCTCAACCAGATACAGGTGAGCAAGCACTGGAGATTGCAGAGGAATTAACAAGAGCAGGGGCAATAGACGTTTTTGTTGTTGACTCGGTAGCAGCTCTTGTCCCAAGAGCAGAAATAGAAGGAAGTATGGGAGATGCACATATAGGGCTTATTGCAAGGCTTATGTCTCAGGCTCTTAGAAAACTTACCGCTGTAATAAATAGATCAAAAACATGTGCAATATTTACAAATCAGATCAGACATAAAATAGGTGTTATGTTTGGCAGTCCTGAAACAACACCAGGGGGACTTGCACTGAAGTTTCATGCTTCTATAAGGCTTGAGATAAGGAGGATTGCTTCAATTAAAAAAGGAGATGAAGTAATAGGAAGTAGAACAAAGGTAAAGGTTGTTAAAAATAAACTTGCTCCTCCTTATAAAGAAGCAGAATTTGATATTCTCTATGGTAAGGGAATTTCAAAAACAGGGGAATTGGTGGACCTTGGAGTATATTACAAAATAATAGAAAAAACAGGTACATGGTATTCCTATAAAGGGCAGAGAATGGGACAGGGAAGAGACTCTGCTATTAAGTATTTTTCTGAGAATCCAGATGTTGCAAAGGAGGTTGAAGAGGCTATTAGGAAAAAAGCTTTTGGATATGAAGAAGGATGAAAAGGAGGCAGAAAAGTACGCAGTGCTTCTTTTAAGATATAGGTTAAGAGGAAAAAAAGAGATGGAAAGGAGGTTACAACAGAGGGGTTTTTCGGATAAGGTTATAAGAAATGTGATTAAAAAACTTGAGCAACAAGGGTTTTTAAATGACGAAAAATTTATTGAAATGTGGATTGAAGAGGTACTTTCCTTTAGAAAAAAAGGGAAAAGGGCAGTATTTTTTAATCTTATTAAAAATGGTGTGGAAGAAGAAAAAATAGAAAAGGTGTGGAAGGAATGGAGAGAAAGGGAAAAAGAGGTGGCAAGAGAGGTGGCTGAAAGTTTAAAGAAAAAGTGTTTTTCTCTCTATGAGATAAAGAAGAAACTTTATGAAAGAGGTTTTAGTAATGAAGCAATAGAGGAGGCAGTAGAATGGATTCTAAATTCATAAGGGAAAGTTTTCTTGAGTTCTTTAAGAAAAGAGGGCATGTAATAGTGCCCAGCTCATCTCTTGTTCCTCAAAGAGATCCAACGCTTCTTTTTACCTCTGCTGGAATGGTACAGTTTAAACCCTATTGGGCAGGGGAGGTGGAGCCTCCTTATAAAAGGGCTGCAAGTATTCAAAAATGTTTAAGGGTCACAGATTTGGAACAGGTTGGGAAAACCATTAAACATAACACATTTTTTGAGATGCTTGGTAATTTCTCCTTTGGAGATTATTTTAAAAAGGAGGCTTTGCTGTGGGCATGGGAATACGTCACAGAGATCCTTAAGCTTCCGTTGGATAGGCTTTGGGTGTCTGTTTATGAAAAGGATGAGGAAACATACAACATATGGAGAGATGAGATAGGTGTTGAGGAAAAGCGGATTGTGAGGTTAGGGGAGGAAGATAATTTTTGGGGACCTGCGGGGGGGACAGGAGCTTGTGGCCCTTCTTCGGAGATATTTTTTGATATGGGAGAAGATTTTCCATGCGAAGCACCAGAACTTGGACCTGCATCCGATTGTGAAAGGTTTGTTGAAGTATGGAACATTGTTTTTCCTCAATATGATCAACAACCAGATGGAAGAAGGCTTCCTCTAAAAAATAGAGGAATTGATACTGGGATGGGGCTTGAAAGAATCACTATGGTTGTGGAAGGAAAGAAAAGTATATTTGAGACAGAGCTTTTTTCTCCTATAGTTGAGTTTATAAAGGATAAAATAGGAGTACAGTTGAACAATGACACAAAAATTCCACTTTACATTTGTGCTGATCATGTGAGAGCTCTTACTTTTGCAATAACCGACGGAGTTGTTCCTTCAAATGAGGAAAGAGGATATGTACTTAGAAAAATTTTAAGAAGAGCTTTAAGAGAACTTAAAAAAATAGATGTTGATAAACCGATTCTTTATCTTGCTTCAGGAATAGTTGTAGAGATTATGCATCAATTTTATCCTGAACTTGAAGAGAAAAGAGAAATGGTTTCCCTCATCATTAAATCGGAGGAAGAAAGATTTCTAAAAACTCTTGATGCTGGTATTAATATCTTTAAAAAGATGGTTTCTTCTTATAAAAAAGAAAAAAAACTTCCTGGCAAAGAGATTTTTAAACTGTACGATACCTATGGATTTCCTTTTGAACTTACCAAAGAAATGGCAGCAGAAGAAGGACTTTCTGTTGATATTGCGGAATTTGAAGAAGAGATGAAGAGACAACAAACTCTTTCAAAAAAAGCCTCTGTATTTATGAAACTTAAAGAATGGAAGGTTTTGAAAGAAGGAAATGGAGAGTTTATTGGGTATGAAAAAGATGAAGTAGAGACGGAGATTTTAAGGTACAGAATAGAAGGCAATAAAATTGCTGTTGTATTAAGAGAAACCCCGTTCTATGCTGAAGCAGGAGGGCAGGTAGGGGATACAGGAGTGATAGAGGGTAGAGATTTTAAGATAACGGTAGAAGATACTGTGTATGAGGGGAGTTTCCGAGTAATGCTGGGTAAAATAGAAGGAGAGATAACGGATGCGCATGTTTTTGCAAAAATAGATAGAAAGAGAAGAAGAGAAATAGAGAGGGCTCACACTGTAACTCATATGCTTCACGCTACTTTAAGAAAAATTTTAGGTACTTTTGCAAGACAGGAGGGTTCTTTGGTTGAACCAGGAAGATTAAGATTTGATTTTACATCCCCCAGACCTTTGAAAAAGGAGGAGCTTAAAAACATTGAAGAACTTGTCTATGAAAAAATTATGGAAAACATTGAGGTGAGAACATACGAGACTACTCTTGAACAGGCAAAAAAGGAAGGAGCCTTAGCATTCTTTGGCGAGGAATATGGAGAAATTGTTAGGGTAGTTGAAATTCCGGGATTTTCAAAAGAGTTATGTGGAGGGACACATTTAAGAAATACGGGAGAAGCGGGTGATTTTATAATCATAGCAGAAACAGCTGTGGCTGCAGGAATAAGGAGGATAGAGGCTTATGTGGGGAAGAGAGCCAAAGAAGAAGTAGAAAAGATGAAGGAATTGCTTGAGGAGATAGAGTTAGAGTTGAAAGTTCCTAAAGCATATCTTTTAAAGAAGATAAAAGAAAAAAAGGAAAATGAAGAAAAGCTAAGGAAAGAAAGGGAAAGGTTGGTAAGAGAGATAGCAAAGGTTACAGCAGAGAATCTTTTAAGAGAGTTTTCCAGAAAGGCTGAATTGCTTGTAATTTGTAAAAAACTTCCAATGTTTGCAAGAGAAGATATGAAGTTCGTTGTGGATCTTATAAAAGAGAAGGAAGAAAAAATTGTAGTAATGCTTTATACGGTTAAGAATAATAGGATAGAGTTTGTTGTTTTTTCAGACGAAAAAGATGCAGGAAGTATTGCACAAAGGTTGGGCAAAAGTTTAGGTGGAGGAGGTGGTGGGTCAAGATATCTTGGCGAAGGAGGAGGAATTCCTAAGAATAAGGAGCATGAGATATGTACTGTTTTTACAAATATATTGAAGGAGGTATAGATGATTATTTTTGTTTTATTTCTTGGTTTCAGATATTTTGATGTTCCCTATGGTGAAGAAATAGTTTATATAGGAAGGGAGAAGGATACGCAAAGAGATATAATAAGAAAAATATGGACAGAGGATGGACTTGTGTGTGCAATACAACATCATCTTGATGAAACCGATCTTTTTCTTCTGGTTAAAATATATAAGGATTCTCTTTACACCCATTATGTAGAGAAACATTCCAAGGGGGAAAAGGTACTTTTGGAGGTAAGAAAGGGAGGAGAAATATGTGTTAATATTAAGGGGAAAAATAAGAAAGTGAAAACTCCCCAAGTTTTTGATAGACATACTCTTTTTGAGGTTTTTAGATTCTATAATTTTAATGATCCTGAAAATATGGAAATTCCGCTTTATGTACCTGAGTACAAGACTATAAAGGCTAACCTTTCCTATGCAGGAATAGATACATTGGATACAAAGATTGGGAAACTGGTGTGTCATCATCTAAAGATGAGGATAGGCGGGCTGGGAGGCTTTATAAGCAAACTCATTGGAAGGCCCCTTAACTTTGATTTTTGGTATCTTGCTGAATATCCTCATTATCTTGTTAAGTTTACAGATGGAAAACAGGGAGAGATCGTAATAAAAGCAATAAAAGCAACAGGAAAGTTATAAAGATATGTAAATGGACGTCAAAAGAATAGTAGAAGCCATTCTTTTTTCCTCTTCGGATCCTGTATCTATAAATACTCTCTCAAAAATTACAGAGTTAAAGCCAGGAGCCATTTTTAATATAGTAGAGGCATTGAATAGAGAATATGAAGAAAGGGGAAACTCTTTTAGGATTAGAAAAATAGGGAATGGATTTCAAATGGTGACTTTGCCGGAATATGGTAAGTGGGTTGCAAGGCTGAATCATAAAGGGAAAAGAAAACTTTTAACAAAGACTATGCTTGAAACACTTGCAATAATTGCCTATAATCAACCTGTAACGAAACCAGATATAGATAAGTTGAGAGGGGTTGATTCTGGATGGGTAATAGGAGAACTTCTTGAAAAGGGATTTATAAAGATAAAGGGGAGAGATAAAAGACCTGGTAATCCTTTTCTATATGTTACAACTCAAAAGTTTCTTGAATATTTTGGTCTTTCTTCTCTTGATGAATTACCTAAGATAGAGGAGTTTGATAAAAAAAATGAATAAGCAATACAAAAAACACTTTTTAATAAATGGGCTTTTGTTTGTTGATGAAAAAATAAAAGAACAGGTTGAAAAACTGCTTGAGGATTCTTTTGGGAAGATAGTTTGTAGAAGTAATGTATTTGATTTTTCCCGTTATTCTTCTTATTATGAAAAGGAAATGGGAAAAGGGATAAAAAGGCAGTGGGTAGTACACAATGGGATTAAGGATAAAGAATTTTTGTATGAATACAAACTTAAAACTGTTGAAATAGAGAAGAAGTTTCTTAAAGAAAATAAAAGAATGGTGAATATAGATCCGGGTATCCTTTCTCTTGGTAATTTGATTCTTTTTTCAACCAAGTATGCTTTTCACAGGATTTATCTTGGCAAAGGAATATGGGCAGAACTTACCCTTGTGTTTGAAAATAAAAGTTACAGAGAGTGTGTATGGACGTATCCTGATTATAAGGATAACATCCCATTTTTTAATGGAATAAGGGAAAAGCTAAAAAAAGACCTAAGGTGTTTATAGTCTCAGTGACAGAGAAACTTAAATTTACACATTCTCTTCCAGGGTATCCTCCTTATGATAAGCCTCATAACCATGAGTGGCATGTTACGGTGAGACTCAAAAAAGATTGTATAAACGAGATAGGAATAAGTTATGATTTTCTTAAGGTACGAGAAGAATTAAAAAAAATTCTTGATGAGTTACAAGGTGAAAATTTAAACAAGCATAAATATTTCAAAAATGCTCCTACAGCTGAAAGGATAGCGATGTATGTATACGAAAACTTTCCTTTTTCTGTGGTTGAAGTGGAGGTTGGAGATGATAAGGAATTTGTTATTTTTAGAAAATAGGTAACCTATATACTTGACGGATGTTACTTTTTTATTATAATTTTTACTGAAACTTTAAATTTAAGGAGGTGATGGAATGGAGTTTAATGCTTCTCTTTCAAGAATTTTAGGTGAGGCAAAAAAGTATGCCCATTCAAAGGATGAGGGAATCTGTGATACAGATCACTTTCTCTATGCTCTTTTTGCTACAGAAGAGGATAATCCATTTTACAGATGGTTGGAATCAAAAGGTGTGGATCCAAGATCAGCGCGAAATCAAGTTGAAAAGGTAATAAATGATGTTGGAAGAAGAATTAAAGATGGTGCAGGGTATTATGCCAATCAATTACTTGATAGGAAAAGAATTTATGAAAGATACTATCCCAAAGAAATGGCAGAAAAAATTTTTAAAGCACTTCTCTCTGCTGTTGAGGAAGATATAGAAGATATAATTAAAAAGGGGAAGATAGAAAATACTGTGAGGATGAGAATAAAAAGATGGATTCCAAGAAGAAGATTCTTAGATAGGTTTTTTGAAACCGACATTTTAAGAGAATTTTTTGAAGATTTTGAAGAGTTTTTTGAAGGAGAGGGATGGCGTCTTACCGAAAATGTGGTTACGGTGAGAGAGTCATTTGTAAATGAATTAAATAAGATTTTTACTGAATATAAAATTTCAGAGAATGAAAAAAATAATATGCTCGTTGAATTGGTTGACCTTGAAGAAAAATTGAGAAGCGCTCTTCTGCAAATGGCAGAAGGAGGGGTAGATCCTAAGAGGATTATATGTGTAGTGAGGAGCAGATTAACAGGAGAAAAAATAAAAGAGGTTAAGTTGTCTTCATTACTTGAAAAAGTAATAGAAGATGCAGAAAAAGAGGCGTTAAAAGAGAATGAAAAAGAACTATCAGTGGGGAGGGTGGTTGATTCTTTACTCTCTCATTCTGATACAATTGGAGGCGAGATACTTTCCAATCTTTTAAAAGGGATGGCTCCAGAGGAAAAAATCAAAAAAATAGGTAGAGAGGTTTCTGAAGAGGAAAGGAGTGCTATGGATAAATTTACAGTGGATTTAACAAAACTTGCTCAAGAAGATAAACTTGATCCTATAATAGGAAGGGCGAGGGAAATACAGCAAGTGATGGAAATTCTTACAAGAAAACAGAAAAACAATCCGGTTTTGGTTGGAGACGCAGGAGTTGGAAAAACTGCAATTGTTGAAGGACTTGCTCAGAGAATAGCAAGAGGTAATGTGCCGCCTGCTTTAAAAAACAAAAGAATCGTTGCCTTGGATATGGGAGCGTTGATTGCAGGTACAAAGTATAGGGGAGAGTTTGAAGAAAGATTAAAAAAACTTGTAGATGAAGTTAAAAAGGATGGGAATATAATTCTTTTTATAGATGAAATACATAATGTAGTAGGTGCCGGTAAGGCAGAAGGAGCTATAGATGCTGCAAACCTTCTTAAACCTGCTCTTGCCAGGGGTGATTTTCAAGTTATAGGAGCTACAACTGTAAATGAGTATAGAAAATATATTGAAAAAGATCCTGCTTTAGAAAGGAGATTTCAACCTGTTTGGGTCGATGAACCATCGGTTGATACTACAATTGAAATTCTTAAAGGTATAAGACATAGATATGAAAAGCATCATGGAGTGGTTATTGCAGATGATGCTATAGAGGCAGCGGTAAAGCTTTCCCATAGGTATGTACAGGATAGGAAACTTCCTGATAAAGCAATAGATGCTCTTGATCAAGCATGTGCAAGGAAAAAATTGAGACACATATTTTCTGCAGACGAAGCGGAGGAGAAGGAAAGGAAAAGGAGAATTAAGCAGGAGATAGAAAGGTTGAAAGAGATAGGAGAGATAGAAAAAGCAGAAAAATTGAAAAAAGAACTTGAAGAAAAAAAAGAGAAAAAAGTTGATGATAAAGAGGAGAAGATTAATAAACTTAAAAAGGAGATAGAGGAAATAAAGAAAAAGATAGAAGAGGCAGAAAAGAGAGAGGATCTGGATAAAGAGGCAGAACTAAAAATAGAATTGGTGAAAAAAGAAAAAGAAATCAAAGCATTGAAAAAAGAGATGAAAAAGGGAGAGGTTAAGGAAAAATTATATGTAACTGCAGAGGACGTGGCAGAGGTAATTTCTGAATGGACAGGTATTCCTGTGTCAAAGATGCTTGAAGAAGAGAAGAAAAAACTTTTAAAGATGGAGGATATTTTACATAAAAGAGTTATAGGGCAACATCATGCCATAAAAGCAGTTTCAGAAGCCATAAGGAGGGCAAGGGCTGGGGTATCTGAGCCTCGAAAGCCTTTGGGGTCTTTTCTATTTTTAGGACCTACAGGGGTTGGTAAAACAGAGCTTGCAAAAACTCTTGCAGAGTTTTTATTTGATGATGAAGATGCTTTGATAAGGCTTGATATGAGTGAATTTATGGAAAAGCATTCCGTTGCCAAACTTATAGGAGCTCCTCCAGGTTATGTAGGATACGAAGAAGGAGGACAACTTACAGAGCAGGTGAGAAGAAGACCTTACTCAGTGATACTTTTTGATGAAATAGAGAAAGCCCATCCAGATATTTTTAATGCCTTACTTCAAATACTGGATGATGGAAGGCTTACAGATTCTAAGGGAAGAACAGTTTCATTTAGGAATACTGTAATCATAATGACATCAAATCTTGGAAGTAGATATCTTGTGGAGTTAATGGATTCTTATAGAGAGAAGTTTGATGAGCTTGATAGAAGGTTGAGAGAGATTGAAGAAAAATATACCAAGGGAGAGATTGATCATGCAAGTTATTTAAAAGAAAAAGAAGAGGTGGATAAAGAAAAGGATAAACTGGAAGAAGAGTTTGAAAAGGAGTTTAAAGAACGGGAGAATAAAGTGATGGAGGAGGTAAAGAAATTTTTCAGACCAGAATTTCTAAATAGAATTGATGAGATAATTGTTTTTCATCCTCTTAAAAAAGGAGAAATACTTAATATTGTAGACCTGTTTATAAATAGACTTAATGAAAGGCTTAAAGAAAGAGGAATAAGATTGAAACTTTCAGATAAAGCAAAAGAGTTACTCGCAAGAGAAGGATTTGATCCTGTACATGGTGCAAGACCTCTGAGAAGGGTAATACAGAAAAAGATAGAGACTCCGCTTTCAGAGTTAATTCTTGATGGAAAGATAAAAGAAGGTGATAGTGTAGTTGTAGAAAGTGATGGGGAAAGTTTTAAATTTGAAAAAGAATAGAAATATGGAGGGATAAGTGGATTTGTTCTCTTGGCTTATATTTATTTTATTTCTTTTTACATTACTTTTTCCCCAATTGAAACACCGTGCTCTTATAGGGAGTAGAATTGCTATCATAAGGAGACTTGAGAAAAAAAGAAAATCCAGAGTTATTACACTTATTCATAGACAGGAAAGAATAGGAATTTTTGGGGTACCTATATTTAGATACATAGATATAGAGGACTCAGAAGATATTTTAAGAGCAATAAGGATGACTCCTAAGGATATGCCAATAGATATTATTTTGCATACCCCAGGAGGATTGGTATTGGCAGCGGTACAGATTGCCTTTGCTATAAAAGAGCATCCTGCAGAGACAAGGGTAATAATTCCTCACTATGCAATGAGTGGAGGAACTCTCATAGCACTTGCAGCAGATAAAATAATCATGGATCCCCATGCAGTTCTTGGTCCAGTGGATCCCCAGATTGCTATATCCACAGATGCAGTGGTTCCTGCTGTTTCTATTTTAAATGTTGTTAAAAAAAAGGGAGAGAAAAAAGTAGAGGATGTTACATTGATGAAGGCAGACATCGCGCAAAAAGCATTAAAACAAGTGGAGGAAACTGTTTATAAACTGCTTTGTGATAAGATGTCTGCTCAAAAGGCTAAGAAGATAGCAAAAGAACTAAGTGAAGGGAAATGGACTCACGACTTTCCAATTACTGTGGAGATGATAAAGAAAATGGGACTGCCTGTAGATACCAATGTCCCTGCAGAGATATATGAGTTGATGTCTCTCTATCCTCAAACCACTCAACATAGACCAGGTGTTGAGTATATACCTATCCCATATCAAGGGAAAGAGCCTTCGAAGGTAAAGAAGTAACCTTGGGGTAAACCTTTGAAATAAGGTGTATTATATTTTCCAGTTGGTTTTCAAGAGTGAATTTGCAGGTAATGTTTAATCCATTTTTTATAAGGTTTTTGACAAGTTTTGGGTTTAGTATTAATCGTTCAATTAAATTTTTGAGGTTTTTAAAATCTTTTGGAGCAAAAAGCAATGCATTGTAGTTGTTTTGGAGGAGATATCTTACACTTGCTATCTTAGATGCTATTACAGGAACTCCTTGGGAAAGGGCTTCAATTATTACTCTTGGAAAGCCTTCAGGATAAGAGTCTGTTGGAAATACAAACACATGGGATGTTCTATACTCTTTAAGGAGATCAGGACCAAAGGGAATAAATCCTTTCCATTCTATAAAATCATTCATCTTTGCCTCTTTTTTTACATAATCTCTCAGAGGTCCATCACCTATTATTTTTAATTTTAAAAGAGGATACTTTTTATGCATTATTTTTATGACTTCTATCAGTCCTTCAACTCCTTTTCCATGGTCAAGTCTACCTACAAAGCATACAATGAACTCTTTTTTATTTTCGTATTTTTTATATATTTTATTATCTTCTCTTACTATGTCATTTTTGCTTAACAAAATATCAATAAATTCGTAGCACCTCTTTGAAGTTTTTATATAGTAATCATATATTTCTTTTCCGGTTATAAGGGTGAGATTATTTCGGGTGAGGAATTTCTGGATAAAATTGAAAAATAGCGCTCCAAACTTAATGAGAGGTCTAAATATCAAAGGATGTTTTCCTGTTTTCCATATATTTCTTATATCTCCTGCAATGTGAATAATGATAGGGATATTTAGCATTTTAGCTAAAAATACTGTAAGATATCCTATAGGAGAGGGAAGCCTTATCCATGTTATTTCTGTTTTTTTTAAAAATTTTAGTGTTTTATAAATAAATATAGGAAAAAGAAGCAAAAATTTAAAGGTAAGATAAAAAAGAGTTTTTGCATAGGGAAGTTTTATCAATTCTACTGAATGGTTACAGAAAAATACAGGTTTTTTATTCTCAGGTATTTTTTTAATCTTCTTGACCGGTACCATTAATACAATTTTTTTCCCTAATCTTTCACTTAATTTGTGAAGGAATAAAATGTTTGGTGAGTAAGAAAAACATACATTCTTACATATGAAATACTTATCCGGCAAAAATATTCCTATTTTTTTGCACATAGATTATTATACTTATGGATTTGGAATTATCAATTTTTTGACATCCAACACTATCCTTTTATAATTAAAACCAATGAGAGATAAAAATTTGTCGTTGGATGCTTATTTTTGGATGTTTGTTTTCTTAAGTACTGCAATTTTAATACTTTTTACATTGGTGATAAAAAAGTATCAACTATATGGAATTTTCATAGCAGGGATTCTTGCCTCCATTGCTTTTGTTAGAAATCCTTTTTATTTCTTAATTCTTCTTTTTATTTTTTTCCCTTTTAGCTATTTACTGCGTCATCAATTGGGATTTAGTCTTTTAAGAACAGGAGGGATAATTTTTACTGCTCTTGCGATTCCTGCTTTGCTATGGCATCAAAAAAAGACAGAGGTGGAGATATCTTCTCTTGGGTTTTTTATATTTGGTTTTGTTGTAATGACCTTTGTTTCTTTGCTTGCTATAATTTATACTGAGATAAAACAAGGGTATCCTTTTTATGGAGCTCTACTGTATATGGGAAATGCAGTGTTTTATCTACTTATAGTAAAGTTTGTAAAAAACAGTAAAAAATTAAAAATCACTTTTTGGGTTCTTTTTGCTGTAATAATTGTTGAATCCATGATCGCTTTCTTTAATATATGGAAATACAAAGGAGTTGTTAGATTATCTGGTACTGTAGGAGATCCAAACTATTTTGGATATACGCTTCTTCCTTTTGCTATGTTTTCTTTAAATTATGCTTGGGGAAAAAGGTTACTTACTCGTCTACTTTTTTTCTTCATTTTTGTATTTTTATCCATTGTAATTTCTATCACATTTTCAAGAGGAATGATATTGGCTCTTGTAGTAAGTTTATTGATCTTTGCTCTTTACAAGAAAAAATTCTGGATTTCTTTCGTAATTGTGTTGATTATAGCAGTGATGGGATATCTATTCCTTCCCAAGGAACTGTTAAAGGGGTTTACTCCACAGTATATGTTTGCAAAACTCAGAGTCCATTCAATTATTTATAGAATGTATTTTGCTAAAACCGCATTGAAGATGTTTATGGATTATCCCTTGATAGGAGTTGGAGCGGATAATTTTAAAAGAGTTTTCCCTATGTACAATCAGGAGGTTCCTCCTATTGCTTTAGTGGTACATAACTCTTATCTTGAAATATTATCAGGCACAGGATTGTTGGGTTTTTCTTTTTTTATGGCAGTAATATACTTCACCTTTAAGAATTTTTTAACGGCTATAGAAAAGTTTTCACAGAAAGGTAAAAAAGATATGAAGGTCTTTACAGAAGGTATAATGTTCGCCTTTATAGGGGTTTTATTGGCTGCTATAACATTGAATATACAGCATCATCTTCTTTTTTGGTACTTAATAGCTACCTCAACGATTCTTAAAAATTCTGCTGAGAGCGAAGATTAAGATTGGATTTTAATTTTTTTACTGCTACATGTGCAAAAATTCCTACAACAAAGCCTGAAATACTTCCCATTATTACAAATAAAGGTAAAAAATACAAAATAATTTTTGTTTTACCCAGTATAGCATAGGCTATTAATAGTTGAGTTATATTATGGGACACACCTCCCATAGTGCTTATTCCTTCAACTCCTATCCACTTATTAAAAAGCTTTTTCATTACTCCCATGATTGTACATGCTACAAGTGTACCAGTGAAAGAAAATAAGGAAAATACGGTCATAAATCTACCGGAGAATAAAGATCCTACAAATACCTTGGCTATACCTACAATTATAGCCTCCGGAAATCCCATTATGTATAGTGCTATTACTATACCTATGTTTCCTGTTCCAATTCTTAGCCAAGGGATTCCTATATTAATAAGATTTTCAGCCCCATTTAGAACCGCAGATAACGCCCCAAGAATTATAATTAACCTTTTTTTATCAATACCATTAATAGGTGATTCCATCCAGATCTTCTGAAGACTCTATAGATATATAAACACCATTAGGAATGCATATGATTACTTCTCCAGGGTTTTTAATCTTTCCTGTTAAAATGCATATTTTCCGAGGGCAGGGAGATTCACTTACCCACACTTTTTTATCTTTAATAACTACTGTCATCTTTCCCAGTTTTCCTTTTATAAAGAGTACTGTGTCCTTTAATGGAATTTCAAAATTGTTATAAGAAGTCTCTATTTTTACAATTTTTGCTTTATGTTTTGATTGTTTAACCAAAATAATGCCTGTCATTCCTATGCTTAAAAACAAAATGAAGATTAGTAAATCCCCTTTTTTCACATTAGGATATCAACTTCTCTACCACATTTACTACATCTTTTGTTTTCTATGCCTTCTATCTTTGTCATATATCCATATCTTCTTATAAGAAGATTGTTGCATTGAGGACAATAGGTGTTTGTTCCGTTTTCTATTTCCCATACATTTCCTATATATACATAATATAGTTTTTGCTTTGCAGTCTCGTAAGCCTCTATTATTTTTTCCACAGGAGTAGGAGGTTTGTGAAACTTATAATGGGGAAAGTATCTTGAAAAGTGAAGAGGAATCTTTTTATCAATAGATGCAATGAAATCTGTGATCCTTTTAAAATCGTCAATAGAATCATTTTCCTCTGGGATAATAAGATTGGTTATTTCTACATGTACTTTATTTGCGTACATAAGCTTGATAGTTTGCTTTACAGTTTCCAAATCTCCCTTTACCAGTTTCTTATAGAAATTTTCCCTCATTGACTTTAAATCTATGTTTGCTGCATCTATGTAAGGTATTAATTTGAGAAGAGGCTCTTTATGTATCATTCCATTGGTAACGAGTACATTCTTTAATCCCTCTTTTTTTGCCAGTTTAGCTGTATCCATCACGTACTCGTACCATACCAGAGGTTCGGTATAGGTATAAGCGATGCCAAAGGAACCATACCTTTTTGCAAGTTCTACCATATCTTGGGGGGAAATATACTCTGAAGGAGTTAATGTCCTGGAAATTTCCCAGTTTTGACAATAAGGGCAGGAGAGATTACATCCGTTGGCTGCAATTGAAAGAATGTTTTTTCCTGGATGAAAGTGATATAGTGGTTTCTTTTCTATGGGGTCATTAGCCGCTGAAACTACCTCTCCATAATTCAAGGTGTAAAGAGTTCCTTGAATATTTTTTCTTACCATACAGAAACCGGTTTGATTCTCTTTTAATATACAATTATGAGGGCACAAAAGACACTTCACTGCATTATTTTCTAACTTTTTGTAAAAAAGAGCTTCTTTTTTCATTCCCAGTTTTTTGTTTTTATAAACTGTAGAGCATTCTTTTTCTTTACTATTATCATACCTTGAACTCCTAAGGAAAGTGAATTAAGTAGTTCTATCCCCCTTTTTCCCATTACGAAGAGAGCAGTTGCCATTGCATCTGCAGTAAGTGCATCTTCTGCAATTACCGTTGCGCTTATACATTCTTCTGCGGGATAGCCTGTTTTGGGATTGATAAGATGGTGGTATCTTCTTTTATTTATGATGTAAAAATTTTCATAATCCCCAGAAGTGGCTATTGAGACATTGCCTATTTCCTTTATCATTATAATATCATTACCTCTGGGATTTTTGATTCCTATTCTCCATTTTTCATGATTGGTGCCAAAACAACGAATATCTCCTCCAGCATCCACCAATCCCTTTTTTATTATACCGTGAGATGATAGAAGAATTTTTACAGCTCTATCAACTGCATATCCTTTTGCAATTCCAGAAAGATCAATACTGCATTCATTAAGTATTATACTATCTTGATGGATTTTAATTCTTTTGTAAGATACATTTTTTAAAATTTCTTTTATGCAAGATGGCTCAGGAATTTTTTTAGGGGGTAATGTGTCGTAAAATCCCCACACTTTTAGTAAGGGGTATACAGTTATATCAAATGCTCCATTGCTCCACTTTGAGATTTCTATTGCTTTTTCTACTATTTGGGCGAGTTCTTGGTTTACTATAGTTTTTTTTCTATTTAGTTGTGAAATAGCACTTTTTGGGTTAAAGAGATTGGTTAAGGAATCAATTCTTTGCATTTCTTTGAATGCTTTATCCACAATGTGTTTCATTATTTTTTTGTCTTTTCCGTATACTTTTATTCTTACTATTGTTCCAAGCAATAAACGTGTTTCTTCATATGTTTGAAGTGATGAGCAGTGAAGAGTTATTGATAAAAAAACTAACAAAAAATATTTTATCTTCCGAATCTAAACCCTCCTGAAATCTGAATAGCAGATTTAGAAGTAGTTGATGTTGAATGTATTAATAGTCCTATTTCACCGAAGGAGTATAATCCTTTGGAAAGAAAGAACTCTATTCCGCCTCCCATTCTTAGCCACAAAGATGTGGTTTCTTTTTCAAAATTAATAAGTGTTGAAAATCCTCCATAACCATAGGGAGTTACGTATCTGTTTGCAGGAAAGAGTATCATAACATCAAATGTAATATCTGTATTGAAGTTTAAATTTCCCCTTCCTTCAGTGGAAAGTTTTAAAGGCTCTGTCCTAAGGAGCAGTTGTTTTTCAATTAACTTTATTATTAACTCTCCACATATTTCCATTGATAAATTTTCTTTCTCAAGAGATAAATTGATTTTTGGCCCTCCCATCAGAGGAAAGATGTAACGATTTGTTTTTGCTTTTCCATTCAGGGGCAATAATATAATAATTCCTATTAGCAGTATTTTTTTCATTATTCCTCCTTTGTTTAAAACAGAAAAATTATAAAGAAACATTACATCTTTGTCAACATATTGTAGAGAATGTTCGAAAGATCCTCATTGTTGGTATTTTCTGTCGTGAAAAAATCACCCATGACTCCCTCAATGCAAAATAGGTGATAGAAATCGTCCAAAAGAAAAATAAAAGAACATGCAAATTATACAATACAAG
>CAYQJV010000028.1:0-21643 GCA_964417925.1 uncultured bacterium
CAAAACATCTCAGAAGCATCCTTGGACAGGTGGTCAATTTCATATACACCCTGCAAGGAGAAGCAGCTGGAGCCCAGGCATTTTCCAATTTTGATACATATCTTGCCCCTTATGTAAGGGAGGACAATCTTTCCTATGAAGAAGTAAAACAAGCACTACAGGAGTTTCTGTTTAACATCAATATACCAACAAGGGTGGGATTTCAAACTCCATTCTCAAACATAACAATGGATGCGGGAATACCAAGGAACTTTATCCATAAACCAGTTGTACATGGAGGGAGATATCTTTCCTATACCTATAAAGAACTTGAAGAAGAAATAAAAATAGTTAACAGAGCCTTTGCAGAATTGATGCTTGAAGGAGATGCAAAACAAAGACCATTTACCTTTCCTATTCCGACTTATAATATCTCAAAAGATTTTAAATGGGATGATGAAGCTCTTAATCCTTTATGGGAACTTACAGCAAAGTATGGAACCCCTTATTTTGCAAACTTTGTTAATTCCAATATGGAACCCGAAGATGTAAGGTCGATGTGCTGTAGATTGAGGCTTGATAACAGAGAGCTCAAGAGAAGAGGGGGAGGACTTTTTGGAGCAAATCCTCTTACAGGTTCCATAGGAGTTGTAACGATAAATCTTCCCAGAATAGGATATCTATCAAGAAATGAAGAGGAGTTTTTTACTCTCCTTGAGGAAAGAATAGAAATTGCAAAAGAAAGTCTTGAGATAAAAAGAAAGGTGCTTGAGCATTTTACTGAAAAAGGACTTTATCCCTATTCAAAGGTGTATCTTGAGAAGATAAAAAAAGAAAAAGGAGGATACTGGGCAAACCATTTTTCTACCATAGGAATAATAGGAGCAAACGAGGCATTGCTTAATTTTGCGGGAGTTTCAATAAAGGACAAAAATGCAAAAAAATTCATTGTAAAGGTTCTTTGGTTTTTAAGAGAAAAACTTAAGAAATTTCAAGATGAAACAGGTAATCTTTATAATCTTGAAGCAACACCTGCAGAGGGAGCATCTTATAGACTTGCAAAAAAGGACAAGGAGAGGTTTGGAGACATAATAACTCAGGGGACCGAAGATACTCCCTACTATACAAATTCAGTCCACATTCCTGTGAATGAACAGAGTGACATTTTTGAGACTCTATCCCATCAGGATGAATTGCAGGTTTTGTTCACAGGTGGTACAGTGGTGCATATATTTGTAGGAGAAAGAATACATTCTCCAGAGATTGTAAAGGTACTGGTTAAAAAGATAGTTTCAAACTTCAGAGTACCCTATTTTACAATTACTCCTACATTTTCTATCTGCCCTGTACATGGATATATACCAGGAGAGCATTTTTATTGCCCCAAAGAACATACCGAAGAAGAGATAAGAAAATATGGTAAAAATGGAAAGATCCCTGCAGAGGTTTATTCAAGGATAGTGGGGTACTATAGACCTGTTTCCTCATGGAACAGAGGTAAAAGGCAGGAGTTTAAAGATAGAAAATACTTCAAAATTTGCCTATAAAACACATCCAAAAGATAAGTCTTGTTGATTATCCAGGTAGAATTTCCACTGTGGTATTCTTTGGAGGATGCAATTTAAAATGCCCATTTTGCCATAATCCAGAACTTGTATTAAGTAAATATCTTAAAGAAACACCCAACATCTCAAAAGAGAAGGTGCTGTCTATAATTCTTGAAAGGAAAGGATTTATAGACGGAGTAGTTTTCACAGGAGGTGAACCATTTATTTCCTTTTCAGAACTTAAATGGCTAACAGAGAGATTAAAAGCCGAAAAGATATCTGTAAAAGTGGATACAAATGGGACATTTCCAGAAAAACTAAAATACATGATAGATGAAAATCTCATAGATTATGTTGCAATGGATGTGAAAACATCTCCTTCAAAGTACAGACTTTTAGCAGCAGATAACGGTATCTCTGAAAAGGTGAAGCAATCAATACATATTCTCGTATCATCAAATGTGGATTATGAATTTAGAACAACACTTGCACCAGGTTTTATCACCGAAGAGGATATGAGGGAAATCATCTTTCTTTTAAGAGACGCAAAAAAATACATACTTCAACAATTCATTCCCCAAAACACACTTGATCCAGAGTATCTTTGTTTTCCTCCTACTGAAGAAAAAGAAATAGAAAAATTCTTTAACATCTCCAAAACGGTTCTAAAAAATGTAGAGATCAGAAGATATCTTTAATTGCATTTTTGCTTATAAAAATTTCTTGACAAAAATATTTTCCTGATTAAAATTTTTATAAAAGAAAATAACAAGGAGGTGGATATGAGAAAAATCCTATCGCTTCTTTTAATATGTTTTGTAATAAAAGGATTTGCGATAACCGGTGGAGAGGTTCTTGACAAAGTGGAGAAGACGCTTCTTGCTCCAAAAGATAGAGTTGCGGTTGCAAAACTTACTTTAATTGAGAAAAGTGGAAAGAAAAAGGTAAGGAAGATAAAGATGTGGCAGAAGGGTAAAGAAAAAAGGCTTATAAAATTTCTGGAACCAGCTGATGTAAGGGGTGTTGGGCTACTCGTTGTTTCAGAAAACCAGATGTATCTATGGATGCCTGCCTTTTCAAAGATAAGGAGGATAGCATCCCATGTAAAGCATCAAAGTTTTATGGGAACGGATTTTTCCTATGAAGATATTGGAGAGGTGGGCTACAAAGATAAGTATTCTGCGAAGTTAGAGAGGGAAAATGAGAAAGAGTATGTGCTTTTACTTACTCCTGAGAAGAAGGATGTTTACTATGGTAAACTCAGGATGTGGGTATTGAAGGAAAGTTATCTTCCTGTAAAGGTGGAGTTTTATTCAAAGAAAGGTGAGCTTTTAAAGGTAATGGAGGCAGAGAAGATAGAGAAAATAGATGGATTTTGGACACATGTTAAAATAGTTATGCACAACGTTAAGACAGGGCATAAAACGGTGATGGAACTTTCTGAGATAAAATACAATACAGGAATAAAAAACAAGGTGTTTACAAAGAGTTATTTAAAAAGGGCAAAATAGGAGGTGTTTATGTTTCATACGTTGGTTACAATTATTTTTCTCTCCATAGGTGGGGAGATAAAACTGGATAGAAGTTTTTACTGTACGGATAGCATAAGACCGGTTGATTTTTCCTATCAGGAGGTTTTTTTGCAGATGGAATCGGGTAATGAAGAGATGGAGGCAAAGGCATCCTTTAAAATCAGGCTGTGGGATAGGGATTTTCCGTTATCCTTTCATTATCTTTCAAATTTCTCAAGCACCACCAGTTATGAAGTTATCCCTTGGGAGGCTTATGTGGTGGTCTATGGGTTTATTTTTGAACCTGTGGAGCTTCGGATAGGGAAACAGAGGATAGCATGGGGAACGGCTGATAGGTTAAATCAGACCGATAACTGGAATCCTCTTGACCTTTCAAATCCTTTTAATTTTGGGGAAAGAATTCCAACAGATATTATTTACCTCACCTATCAAATTAAAGAAGACCTTTCTTTGTCCTTGGGTTATCAATTTTCTTTCAAACCTGCGGTCTTTCCAAAAGAAGGGTTTTTCATGTTTGGGAAAGAGTCAATCCCTGAAAATGTCATCTATTATGATGAGGAAGTTTTTCTTCCTGAAAACAGACCTTTTAAACAGCCCTTTGGTGCAAGATGTGAAGGAAAGATAAAAGGTGTTGATTTTTCTCTTTCTTATTTCAAAGGGTATGACTGCCTGTTCATTGCAGATAGTGTGTATATGTATCCTGTGGACACTCTTGGAAATATAGGAATGTTTACGAGGTATATCTTCCCTTCCTTTAACGTGTTGGGAATGGATTTCGCAGGTGAAGTATTCTCTGTGGGTTTTTGGGCAGAGTTTGCTTATTTCATTCCCGAGGAGGTGCATCTTGTTCAGGTTGTCTACAATCCCATAAACCCCTTGGTTTCAGATTCAGTAATTTTAAAAGATCCCTATTTTAAATTTACTGTGGGAACAGATTATACATTTAAGAATGGGATCTATTTCAATCTCCAGTGGATGCACGGTTTCTTTATAGAAAGGGGAAGCCGCATAAAAGACTATGCCTTTTTGAGGATGGAAAAAAGTTTATTTGAGGATAAATTGAAACTTGGATTAAATACAGGAGGATGTTTGAACGATTTAGATAAAATTTCTGAGAACCTGAGTTATGCCTTTATGCCTCAGTTGATCTACTATCCTGCTGATAATGTTGAAATTTCCACGGGGATAATGGTGTTTGAGGGAGAAGGAGAAGGACTCTTTGCATTGATGAAGGATATGGACTTTTTCTACATTAAAACAAAGATAAGCTTCTAAAATGAAAAAAGTTGCAGAATTTATAGTAGAGCATCCCGCACTCTTTATTCTGCTTGTCATTCTTTTTACAGTTATTGCGGGAATGGGCTACCGAAACATACAGGTAGAGAGTGACATACTTAAATACCTTCCTCAGAATGATCCTGCTGTAAAAAAATTCAACCAAATAAGTGAGAAGTTCAAAGGTAGTTATTTGGGAATGGTAATAATAGAAACAGAGAATGTGTTTACAACAGAGACCCTTAAGAAGATAGCAGAACTAACATCTTTATATCAGGAGATAGAAGGAGTAAAGGAGGTAACGAGTCTTACAAACATAATGGATATAAAAAAGACAGAAGAGGGACTTGAAATCTCAAATCTTGTGGATGAAATTCCCGAGAGTTCTGAGGAACTTGAAAGACTTAAAGAGTATGTTCTTTCAAAGGGAATGTATAAAGGAAACGTTGTATCCGAGGATGGGAGATTAACCGCAATCATATGCAGAATAGCAGAAGATGCAGATAAAGCTGAAGTTGCAAAAAGAATAAGAAGGATAACAGAAGAGCATGCAAGGGGGTACACAGTTCATTATGCAGGGCTTCCTCTGCAGGTTCTATTTATAGAAGAACTCGTAAAAAAAGAGATTTTCAGATTGATTCCAATAGCAATAGTGGTTTTGCTTTTAGTGCTTGGTCTATTGTTTGGTTCTTTTGCAGATGCAGGAGTTGCTCTCTCAGGGGTTGCTCTTTCTGCAGTATGGATTATAGGGCTTTTCGGTCTTTTGGGCAAAAAGATCACAGTAATTTCTGATATAATTCCGGTTCTTTTACTTGCGGTTGGAAGTGCCTATGGAATTCATGTTATACATAGATACAATGAAGAAAGAGAAAGAACAAAAGAAAAAAAATCTGCTTTAAGAATAGCGATTGAGAATGTTGGAATTCCTGTGTTAATGGCGGGTGTTACCACTCTTATAGGTTTTCTGTCCCTTGTTAGCTCTGATTTAACCATTATAAAGGATTTTGGAATATTTACTGCTATAGGAATTTTATTTGCCCTTTTCCTTGCTCTGTTCTTCTTACCTCATCTTTTATCCGGTAAGAAAAAGAAAAAAACAACAGCACCATGGGTGAAGGGATTCCTTGATAGGGTTGCTGATTTTGTAATAAGGCAAAGGATAAAACTCATAGCAGGATTTCTAATAATTGCCTTTGTTGCAGTTATCGGAATACCGAGGATAACAAGGGAGGTAAATCTTGTTGACTATTTTCCAAGAAGCCATCCTTTAAGAGAGGCAGAGGAGATAATGGAACAGAAACTCGGTGGCTCTCTTCCACTGCAGATTGTTATTGAAAGCGATGATATAAAAAATCCAGGGGTTTTAAAAGTAGCAAGATACATTGAGGAAAGTATTAAAAAACTTCCGATCATAAATAATCCCCAGTCAATAGCAGATTTGATCTGTGAAGAAAATGAACTTCTGAATGGATGGTATTCAATTCCAAAAACAAGAGAGGGGGTTGGAAATCTCTGGTTTTTACTTGAAGGACAGCCTGCCCTTGAAATGATGGTGGATGATGAAGAAAGGTCCCTTCAGATACAGGCAAAACTTACATCTGTAAAAACCAGCGAAGGTAAAAAGGCAGTAAATACTGTGAATGAAATAATAAACTCCATTCCTGATACCCTTGTTTATGTTTCTCTCATCAAAAGAGATTCTTTTTTATTTTCTTATAAACTCTCCTGGTTTATAAAGATGGTGACAGGGATTGCAGAGAATAGAGGAATGAAGATAGATACTGCAGTTCTGAAAGAGAAACTTTTACCTTTGTTGATAAAAAAAGAAAATACCTTACCTGGAAATGTAGAAAAAAGGATAGAAAACTATCTTTGTTCTGAAGAGGCAGAAATTCTGCTTCCCAGGTATCTTGCAAAAAGAATAGCCAAAAATATAATAAAATTAAACCGAAAAGAGGAAATAAAGAGCCTGCTTGAAAAGGAGGTATCAAACATTGAGAAAGATCCTGAAATGATTGAGATGCTTTCATCTTCTCTTTTTAACATTATTGAAGAGGAAAGGCAACGAGTCTACTTTGATAAGATATGGAAAAAAGTAAAAGAAGAACTTAAACAGTTGTTGAAAGACAGTGATAGTAGAAAGAGGATGAAAGGAATGGTTTATGAACTTGTGGAAAATACTGCTGTTGTTGATGTGGATAGTTACAAAAAGATAAAAAAAGATGTTGAAGATCAGGTATTTTTCACGCTTAAGATTTCTCAGACAGGTATCCCTGTGATATACAAAAAACTTGATGAAAAACTACTTGTAAGTCAGATACAGAGCATAGTAATTGCTCTTGTTGCAGTTTTTCTCTTAATGGCAGTTGAGTTTCACTCCTTTGTAATAGGGCTTGTTTCAGTTATCCCAATACTTTTTGCAATTATTATAAACTTTGGGATAATGGGATGGTTTGGGATTTCCTTAGACAATGTTACAATGGCTGTGAGTGCAATAGCAATAGGAATAGGGATAGATTACACGATACATATCTTTTCAAGATACAAAAGGGAAAGAGCAAAAGGAAAAGATGTGGTGACTGCTCTTGAACATACCATGGAGAATACAGGTCATGCAGTGTTTATAAATGCATTATCCGTGGCATCTGGATTTCTTGTGCTTCTATTTTCAGTACTTGTTCCATTAAAGAGGTTTGGGCTTTTGTTAGCGTTAACGATGTTTTCATCAAGTATTGCAGCAGTTTTATTCCTGCCCTCCATTATTTTAATGATTGGGGTAAAGAATTCCTGAGCTTTGGTTTGAACCTCAAATATAATTTGCAAAATTGCAGGTTTTATGTAAAATAAACAAAAAGGAGAGATAATGAAGTATGAAGAGATAATAAAGAGGCTGGAAGAGATACTGCCACTTCTAATAAGAGGATTTTCAATTACAGATCCCAGAGGACTTTCTGGAGTTGACATCTCATACAGCGAATCAATAGCCCTTTTTACCCTTGCAAGAAAGGATAGATTTAAAATGTCTGAACTTGCAAAAGAACTTGGGGTTTCCTTCAGTTCTGCAACGAAGTATGTTGAAAAACTTGTTAAAAAAGGGCTTGCTAAAAGAGAACCGGGGGAAAAGGACAGAAGAACGGTCTTTGTATACCTTACAGCAAAGGGGAAGAAACTTGCAGAGGAAATACAGAGGAAAAAGAACTACAATATAAAATTAATTTTAAAAAAGATTCCTGAAAAGGATGTGAATACCTTAATGGGAATTCTTGAAAAATTTGCCAATATAATAAAAGAAAGGGAAAATAAAAAATAATGGTTGTTCTTCTTATTTCTGCTCTGCTACAGGGGAGAGTGGTAGATGTTGAAACAGGAGAGCCTCTGATAGCATGTAATGTATATATTGCTGGAACAAACATAGGTACTGCAACTGATGAGGCGGGTTTTTACAGACTTGAAAATTTAAAGCCTGGCAAGTATACAGTGGTTTTTTCAATGGTAGGGTATGGGGAGCAAAAGAAAAGCGTAACAATAAAAAAGGAAAGTGACATAATCACCCTTGATATTGGGCTTAAACTGTCTCCTTTTAAAATAGAGGAAATAATAGTTACTGCAAAAAAGGAAGAGTTCAAAAAAGAAATAGGGGCAAGCAGTTTCAGGGTTTCTACAAAACTTGCAAGAAAACTTCCCGCATTTATTGAAAAGGATATATTCAGAATGATTCAAAGCCTTCCTGGTGTAACATTTGTAAGTGATTTCTCTTCTGCTCTATACATAAGAGGAGGTAATCCTGATCAAAACCTTTTTCTGCTTGATATGATAGATATATTCAATCCATTCCATTTTGGGGGTTTCTTCTCGGTCTTTCCAATTGAGGCAGTTGAGGATGTTGAGTTTTATACGGGGAATTTTCCTGGAAGATATGGAGGAAGGCTTTCATCGGTTCTTGATGTTAGAACCTATGAAGGAAAGCGGAGAACACTCCATCTTAGTCAAAGCATTCTTGCAACAGAGGGGTTTGGTGAGTTCTCATATAAAAACTTCTCAGTTGCAGGAGCGGGAAGGAGGACATATTTTGATAAAATTCTTCCCCTTATAGGAATACAGTTTCCGTATTACTTTTATGACGTTTTGTTTTCGGGAAAGTATTTTCTTACAAAGAGTACAAAGATAGGGGGAACATTCTTTGAAAGTGCAGATGAGTTTAGTTTAAATGTTGAAATGTTTTCCCTTTATTTCAGATGGGAAAAAGAAATAGAGAGCATAAGGTTAAAACACCATCTTTCTCAAAATCTTCTTTTCTCCCTTTGGGCAGGGAGATCTGTATATCGCATGAAGTTTAAAATGGAAGGATTTATGGATGTAAAGAACAGAATAGATGATGAGATAGTAAAGGGAGAACTTCTTTACATAAAAGCCCCAGTTGAACTTCAGACAGGTTTTGAAAGACATTCTCCATACTTTTACTACAATGTCTGGTCTGCAAATGTTGTTAGGTATGATATTGAAGGCCCTGCATCTCAGTGGTCTCTTTACCTTGGAGCAAAGAAAAGATTTTCAGAACTTCTAATACTGCAGACTGCCTTGAGGCTCAACCATTATTCAATTGAATACACAAAGAAAAAAAATTACAACTATATCTCTCCAAGGATTGCATGTAAATATTTCTTAAATGCATCAAATGCGGTGGTTTTCAGTGTTGGAGCATACCAGCAGTTCTATGGAATGGTGCTACCCGAGGGGGGAAGGATTCCTGTTAACTTCTGGTTGCCGGTTTTTGATGATTATCCTCCGCAGAAGGTATACCAGATAATTTCAGGATGGCAGAGGATAGAGAATGATGGAAGGGAAATTAAACTTGAGGTATATTACAAGCATTATCCATCTCTTCTTATGTTTAATGAAAGATTTGATCCCTTTGATATATCAAAAAATATCTTTTACCAGGGAAAAGGGAACTCTTATGGAGTTGATTTCCTCTATAAGAAACCTGCAGGAAGAATTACAGGATGGGTGAGTTACTCTCTTGGATGGAGTTACTTTTCCGATGATACATCTACATACTATTCCTCCTTTGATAGAAGGCATGTGCTTAACCTTGTTGCTGATTATAAATTAAGTTCCACAGTGCTTATAAGCATCAAATGGAGTTTTGCATCGGGAAATCCGTATACAGATGCTGTAGGAAGAAGGAGAATATACTACTATGACCCAATAAGAGATGAGATAAGGTACATGTGGTTTAGGATAAAAGGAAAGAGAAATGCAAAGAGGTTCCCTCCGTATCACAGGCTGGATGTGGGACTGTTAAAGAGATGGAAGAAACAGTGGGGAGAAGTATCCTTAAGAGTTGATATACTGAATTTGTACAACCATAAGAATGTCTTTCTCTACTACTATGACTATAACAAAGATCCTCCACCAAGAAGGGAGGTTTCAATGATACCTTTCTTCCCCTCTATTGGATTGGAGGTGAAATGGAGATAAGAAAAATATTGATAACAGGACTGTTTTTTATTGTAATGTGTGAACAACCTCAGGAAAGGCATATAAGAGAACCTGTAGTATTTGGAGTATTGAATGTTGGAAAGGACACCCAATGGATAAGGGTTGATACAACCTATGGTCTTGAGGACAGTGTTGGAGAAATGGGAGTAAGTGGTGCACGGGTAAAGGTGTTTGTTTCGGATGGAGATACAATTAATTTTAAAGAAGCAGAGAATTCTTCAGGCTGGTATTTCACATCAAGGGGAGAATGGCTAAGTCCTGAAAAACAATATCTACTTGAGATTGTAATGCCCTATGGCGATACAATAACTGCAACCACAAAGGTTCCTTCGCAGATAGAGATAATTTCTCCTTCTGATTACGATACAATCTGCATTGACTCATCTCCACCACCGCTTATATGGAGTTCGGCAAAAAACAAGTTCATGTACCTTGTATATGCTTATCCATTCTATCCTGATACCACATGGATAGACTCCTTGCCCTTGACATCCTTGATGCCTCTTGGGGATACGGTAGATACTGTAATACCTGTTTTTGAAATAGGTAAAAACTCACTGTTTTCATTAAGAGATACTCTTTACATTATAAGGGTCTTTGCAATTGATGAAAATTATTTTAACTACATTTATTACGATTCCAGTAACCTTTCCAAAGGATACGGAACTTTCTGTGGAATTTCTGAGGATTCTTTAAAGGTTTATATAAAGTAGGTTTATCTCCTTTTTTTACGCGTTGACCTTTTCCTCCATCTTTCTGAGATAAAAAACAATAAAGTAAAAATCACACACCATCCCAACACCTTTGGATAGAAATGTCCAAAGGGTGTATAAAATGTTTTTATTTTTTTATACACCACTCCTTTTGCTTCTTCTTTTACAAAAAGTCCTGTTGGATTTTCTACTATTCCTTTTGGAGAAACAAAGAAAGAAACCCCATTGTTTGCAGCTCTTATAACCGAAACACCGTTCTCAACAGCCCTTGCAACCATCATCTCTGCATGTTGGTATGGTCCAGGGGTCTTCCTGAACCATCCATCGTTTGTGATGTTTACAAGTACATCTGCCCCATTTTTAACAAAGTTTCTTGAAAGTTCAGGGAATATGGATTCAAAGCATATCAAAACTCCAAATCTAACTCCTTCATGTTCAAACAGAACATATTTTCTGCCTCTTCCAAAATGGCCTCCTCCAACATCTATTTCCTTTAAAAATGGAATCTTATTCTCAAAAGGAATCATCTCACCAAAGGGTGCAAGCCTTATCTTTTTGTATATCTTACTTATTCCATTTTTCTTTATCATCACCGCTGAATTGTAAAAGACAAATTTATGGTCTTCATACCTCCAGTAAGGCATTCCTGCAATAATTGCCGTATTAAGTTCCCTGCATAAAGATATGTATCTTTTTTTGTATACTTTATTTCTCGTTAGGTCAACAAGGGTTCCTGTTTCAGGAAAAACAATAAGATGGAGTTCTTTGAGTTTTCTGCATTGAGAAAACATCTCCTGGGTTAAGGAGTCATAAACCCTCTTTGTTCCTTTTAGGTTTCCTGGGATATTGGGTTGAACAATACCTGCCTTCATTTTTTCTTCTAAGGGAATGGTAAGTCTTATCCCACCGTATATCAATGGAACTGCAAAGCAGATTCCCACAAGCACTCCCCATTTCTTATAATTTTTTGTTCTGAATAGTTTGTATATTAAAATATTAACAAGCACAACCCATGATGAAACTCCTTGAACCCCAAAAATAGATGCAATCTGGAAAAACACAGGATACTTAACCTGAGTATACCCGACACATCCCCATGGAAAGCCAAGGTCTGTTAACTCCCTTATGTATTCAATGCCTGCAATCAAAAAAGGAGCAGCCCATAATGAGATTTTTTTGGTGAGATATCCAAATATACCATAAAAAACTCCAAGATAAACAAACAGAATAAACACTCCGATCCATAAAAGAAACCTAAGACCCTTAGGAAGGGGGAAATCAAGGAACACAAGCCACCATAAAACAAAAAGGAAAAATAAGAAGCCAAAGAGCCAGGAGATAAAAAATGCCCTCTTTGGTGATGCTTTCTCAAGGAGGATAAACAAAGGGATAAAAGAAAAGAATGCAAGAAATCCAAGGTTAAAAGGAGCAAATCCTAAGGCAAGACCAAGTGCTGAGACTACAAGGAGGAGATAGAGACCTCTTCTTTCTTTTCCCACGACTTATAAAATCCATCAACAATTGAACATATGTTCAAAACCACATTAGAAGAAAGAGGATAGGGTTTTCTCTGCATTACAGAATCTACAAACAATTTCATCTGTTTTTCAAAGGCATTGAGGTAAATCTGTTTTAAAGATGGAAGCCCTGGGGTAACATTTGAAAGCCTACCATAAATTTCCTTGTATATCTCAAGAGGGAAAAGCCTTGCGGTTCCCTTTGAGCCATATAGATTAAAATAGAGGATATCCCTTTTTGCAGGATGCCATCCTACCTCAACAGATAAGAGAGAGTTATCTTCAAATCGCATGGTTGCAATTGCAGTGTCTTCAAATGGAAGTTCCTTATCCCTTTTGAATCCAACCCCTGTTATGAATAGGGGTTTCTTATCCCCTGTAATGTAAAGGGAAAAATCAAGTACAAGTGTTGCAATACTTAAAAACACACCACCACCTGCTCTCATCTTATCCCTTCTCCATCCTGTTAAAGGCCATTCCTCAAATGACCTGAGCCATCCAGCCTTTGCATAGAAGATATCTCCGAGTTCCTTTTTTTCAACAAATGTTCTTAAAAGTTCAACATCCTCTCTCAACCTGTGCCACAGGCCAACAGCAACTATTCTTTTTTTTCTTTCTGCCTTTTCATAAATCTCCTTTGCCTCCTTTGCTGAAATAGAAACAGGGACCTCAACAAATACATCCTTGTCATATTCAAGACCTGCAACTGCCAATGGATAGTGGAGATAGGTTGGTGTTGCAATAATAAGGGCATCAATGTCTTCTGCTTCTATGCAATCATTTGCATCCTCTGTTACCCTTTCTGCTTTATACCTCTCCTTTAGGAATTCAGTCTTTCTTATGTCGGTATCACACAAACATACAATTTCAACCCTCTTATCTTTTGCAAGCGCAGGTAGATGAGCAATCTGTGCTCTTGCACCACAACCTATTATTCCAATTCTTATTTTTTTACTTACCTTTTTACCTACTTTTTTATCTTTACTCTTCTTCCCTCTAATACTAACCTCCCTTCTACAAGTAATTTTACTGCTTCAGGATATATTCTATGTTCCTCTTTTAATATTCTTTCTGCAAGCGTCTGGGGAGTATCGTCATCATAAACAGGGACACATGCCTGCAAGATTATTGGTCCTGCATCCACATCCTTTGTAACAAAATGAACCGTGCATCCTGAAAATTTAACTCCATACTCAACTGCCTGGCGCTGTGCTTCAAGCCCTGGGAATGAAGGAAGAAGAGAAGGATGTATATTCAGAATTCTTCCTTCAAACTCAGAAAGGAACCTTTCTTTAATCACCCGCATAAATCCTGCAAGCAGAACATAATCAACCTTATGTTCCTTTAAAGTTCTTATATACTCCTCCTCTGCCTTTCCCACAAGAACTGTTTTCTTTTCTCCAGGTGGAATATACAATGCCTTTACTCCATATTTCCTTGCCTTTTCAAGAGCAGGTGCATCAGGATTATCTGAAATAACAACCACGACCTTTGCTGGAATGTATCCCTCTTTGCATTTCTTTATTATTGCCTCCATATTTGAGCCTCTTCCTGAGACAAGGATTCCAAGATGCTTCATTAAAATGATTATACCTCTAAACTCCTTGCTGTCAACTTCTTATTTCTTCACTCTGATTTTCTATTTCTAACAACAGATACTTTTTAATTTTTTGAAAAGTATCGCATAAGTATATCATTGAAACTTGTTCGGTGACCTGTGGGGTAATCTCAGCAAATGGATGAGGCAGTATGAGAGTTTTTATATCACTTTCTTTCTTTTCAGATTTTGGGCTCGTGTTTCTCTTTCAATCACATCTTTCTCAAAAGTTGTGTTATCTCTGAAAAAAATTAAAAGACCTTCGCATTTACTCAGTTATGTTTAACATTACCGTAAACCTTAAAACACCATCAATCTAATTTTGCTTAAAAAAATTATTGTATCAATGCTTTGTTACCTCTTCTATATAGGATGTTAAACGAATTGCACGACTATCTTTTGGACCATTTCTGACTTTCAAGCCATATGTATATAGGATAGAGGTCGTTTACAAACCTATAGTATCCCCTCCCCCTCTCCATATCAGGAATTATTATTCCCAGTTTTCTCATCTTTGTGAGAAAGTTATTGAATACTTTTTTCTCATCCTCACTGAGTTTATTCTCTATCTCTCTCTTTGCAAATGAGTTCATAGGACGTTCACCAAGTTTTCTTAAAATAGACCTGTACCTTTGACTCCTTATTGTCCTGTAAACCTTTGGGTCAAGATATTTTTTACCTATTCTATCAGCGGCTTCCAGAATACCGGATGTAGCATCAGAATAGGTTATAACTCCATCATCATCCACCCAGAACACAGCTTCCCCTATCTCCTGCATAAGTATCGGTAATCCCCCTGAAAACTTTACCATAAGATTCATGGCTTTATCCTTAACTTCCATATTTACCTTTTCAAAAGCCCTTCTGAAGAACTCCTTTACCTCATCATTCTCTAACTTTTCAATGTTTATTATTCTAAAAATCCTCATAAGGGAAGGTTGCAGTTTGCTTAAGGAATCTCTAACTTCTGGAAGTCCAACAAGCATTATAAAGACAGGAAGATTTGACGAATATCTAACTGCAATCCCATCCACAAAGCTTTTATACCAGTTGGCAAAATCAGATTTGCCAGCCAGTCCATTTATATCATCTAAAGCAATAAAAATTCCCTTCTTCTCCTTTTTTATTCTCTCTGTGAGTTTTTTAATGGCATCAGGGAAATCCCTTAACAGACTCTCAAGTTCTTCTTCAGGGGGACGGTATGTGAGGGATATGGAAACACCAAAAAGGCTAACTTCCTTCACATGCTTTGCAATCTTCAACAGCTTCTCTCTCAACTTACTTTCCGTATTTGCTTCCTTCAAAACCTGCTCAAATATCCTTCTAACAAGCTCCCTTAAATCTTCAACCCCTCCAAGAGAAACATAAACAGCAAGGAGGTCATCTTTAATTATATACTTTAAAAAACTCACAAGTGAACTCTTACCTATCCCTCTATCTCCAAGTAAAAATACGTTCTCCAGTTTGCCACTTTTGCTATGTTCTATGTATCTTAAAATATCCTCAATCTGTTTCTTCCTTCCTACGAAGAGTTCCACAGGCACCGGGCTACCCGGAGTAAAGGGACTGTTATCCTTGGTCATGTAAGAAGTATATTAAAAAAGGAAGAAAAGTCAAGGCGGTTTAAAAATGCTGTTCGAAAAATAGGAATTGCATTGGGAAATTTTTTGCATATTTTTTAAAGTCTTAAAAGGATTTTTCGAACAGCCTCACTTCTTATCCTTATTTCTTCACTCTGATTTTCTATTTCTAACAACAGATACTTTTTAATTTTTTGACTTTAAAAAAGGTATAATAATAGGTAAGATTAAACCATCCTTCATGCGTCAACCTATTTAAGAACATAGAAAATTCTTTAAAGTTCAAATTTTTTGAAAAATATCGCATAGGTATATTATTGAAACTTGTTCGGTGACTTGTGGGGTAATCTCAGCGAATGGATGAGGCAGTATAAGGGTAAAAGTATTATTTTTTATGTTATTCTTATGCCCTTATCCTCGTAGTTTGATCTTTATTGTTTTTTCCAAATTTAAATTCATTCAATTTTTTACTATTTCGCAAAAGTGAAATTTTTGGGGGGTGTGGTGGGTTATGTTTTTGATTCCGTGTTAAAAAGCTTTTTATTTTTTATTTCAGAGACTGAGTTCTTTATGTTTTCTCTTAAGTGTGATTTGTCAGGTAACTTTTTTCTTTTTATGGAAGAGTTTTATCTTTTTTCTTTTTGCTAATTCTATTGCAGGCTGTGTGAAACCGCTTTTACTTACGACTTCTTTAATACCTTTTTTAATTAACTTTTCAAGTTCCGGTTTGGTTATTTTTCTGCTATCCCAATTTTTCACTTCTCCTTTCTTTTTTCCTCTTGTATAATCAGGTTGACCGGGACCTCCCAGATGTTTACCTCTGTGTTGTTTTGCTTTTTGTCTTTCATATCTTTTAGCTCTTTGAACTTTTTTACTTTTCATATTTTACCTCCTTGTTTTTTAAGTTAATGCACTATTTTTAAGTTCAATCAATACAAAAGCTCCGCTAATATTTCTTTTTATATGCATAATCTTGTATATACTTATGCTCTTATGTCCGGGTCTGACTCTTATTGGTTGGGTATTTAAAGAGGAAGTTTAAGTTGAGTGTCATCGTCCAAAGCAAAAGAGAGATTAGAATAAGGTTTTCCATCTTCGTCTGGGAATGCCCAGATGCTAAACTTCCTGTGGAACTTATATTCCTGCTCCCATGGTAGTTTTTGAGTATCTCTGTGCCACCGCACAATTACCCTTCCCAATTCTCTTTTAGTTCTACGATTTGATTTGCCGATCAAAGCTGACTGTGTAGCACCAAGGATGAGATCACAAAACTGAAGTAAATCATTGTTTACTGAATCCTCTAATTTAAGTTCAACAGTAACAATGGGATAATCTTTACCCTCGGATTGACTCAGGAAACTATCAAGTGCTGCCCGATATGGAATATAATCTTCAAAATTGTCAATCATTTCTTTATCCGGTGTTGTTCGCCTGTCCTTAGCATCAGATATGAAATTAATGTACACTTTTTCATATTTTTGAGGCTCAAGAAACCACTTGATACCTGCTTTTAAAGCCATCGCAGTGAATCTATTGTAGGCGTGATAATCTTTACTGAATCGCTTATACTCATACGCTGGACTGTATCTATCAACTGCAAGAGCCGTAAAGAAAGTCGTATCGCATAGTCCATTTTCATATGCTTTAAGCCAAAATCGGGCTACTCTTGCTTTAGCTCCCCATCTTCCGCCAAAACCATTTGGCAACTCAGAAAAATGTATTTCTCCCCAGTAATTTTCCTTTTCTCGCCAATATCTCAAATCTTTCAAAACATTGTTTTTATCGGAATCTTTGACAAATAATAACCCTATTAAAAGCCACCTTTTGTTGGGAATACTCTCGTCATGAAAAACAAAATAATTTGCTTTCTTAATAACAGGGTTTCCCCATAAATCCATGTGGTTCATTTTTCTCCTTCAATTACCTTAACCACTCATGGGATTTGATTTTTTCAATCCATTTCTTGACTTCTCCATCATTGTGAAGCGCTTCGTATATTGTCTCTATTGTCTCCATATTCTTTTTTTCTCAAGTTCTTTTAATTTTTTTTCTTCCTCATCTGTTAGATCACCCTCAAGCTGCTTTTTCCAGTAAAGTTCAGCCCAGCGGTCGTAGTTCGGGGGGATGTTATCTAACGCATATCTGACGCCCCTCTGACGCATCATTTCTCCTTCAGAATATAGTAAACAGATTTACCCTCATCTTTCATTTTAATAACTCCTTTAATTCATTCAGAAGAGTAAATGTTTCTTCTAAAGACTCTGTATCAGGAATAAGTTCATCAATTTTTTTCAATATTTCCTTTTTTAAGTCTCTATTCAGATATTTGGATAAATTACATTTTTTACATAATTCAACAAACCACTTCAAATTATCACTAAACTCCGGTTGCTCTTCTATTTCTTTAAGAAGATTGTTCAGTAATATTTTTCTGAATAAGTCATTTTTTCTCTGTTTTAATACCTCACAATTCTCAAAAATTTCTCCACAGTATTTTATGAGTATGGTCAGATTTTTATCTGAGTTTGATAGAAGTTTATCCAGCATGTTCTCTTCAAAAATTTTTTGAACTCCATTTTCTAATCCTTTTTTAAATCCTAAAAATTGCCCTTTTTCAAATTCTTCTTCTGCTTCAAATAATTCTTCAATCACTTCTTCCAAAGCCTCTCTTAACCCTCTTTCAATGTATTTTTCATATTTTTCTGCCAAATATCTAACAATTTGTGAAGTGTAAAAGGATGATGAAATTAATTTTTTCCATTTTTCTTTGTCTAATTTACTTAATTCTTTATACAGCCATTCAGCCAATTCAGGAGTATCTAAATTGTTTTCAAACACCCAATAGGCAAAATGTCTGTGATGTGAATTTTGGGGGTTATATGTAGTTTTTTTCAGGATTTTAGAGAAACTTTCTTTATCTGATAAATTCTTTTCCATATATTCTTTAAAAATTTCTTTATCCAGAATTTCATTCAAAAATTTATTAAACTCAATTATATAAGGCGAAAATTTTTTAATAGCATTTTCTTTGTCTTCTTCAAATTCATATTTAATTAGTTCTTTAAAAATCTGTCCTTCTTCTTCAGTATTATTATATAAATTCCAAAAGAGTTCATCATAAATCTTTGGTAATTCATCGGTAATTTTCTTCATAGAAATTAAGACATTTTTGTCTTGCCAGTAAGGTTGTGTTTTGTAATTTTTATAATTATTTATTCCTTGCTGAGCTCTGGTTCTAAAAGGTTCGTTTCCAAAATTTAAATTGCCTTTATTTGCTTCAGGTATTATCATGAAAAGTAAGAAACATAAAGCTATAATTTCTGTAATGTTTTGTGTTATTGCTTCCTGAAAATAGAAAAATATTCTTCCCGAAGTTATCAGGTTTCTTAAATTTTCCTTCATTTTTTCTTTTTCATTCTCTTTGGCATTTGTATAAATAAGAAATAAGATATATAGAGCAGGTATTATTAATTCTCTATTGAATTGAATATTCATGTTAGGAGGTGGTTTTCGGATTAGGATAGTAAATTTAAAATTTTGAATATTAAATACAATATTATTAAATATTTGAAGTATTGTATCATCAAATAATCCATAAAATATTATTCCTTTCAAAAAATAATAATCATCCATAGAAAGTTTTTTGAGATTGACCTTTTCCAAAATTTTATTTAAGACTTTGTTATTAAATGTTGAATTTAAAAAATAATCTATAAATTTTAATTTCTCACTATTTTTAGAGAGAAGTGCAATAGCTTCATGGTAAGAATTTAAATCCCAACTTTTAGTGTTGAATTTTCCTTTTATAAATTCTTTACCCTTAATCTCTTCAAGCGTCTTAATAATTTCTAAGTATCCATCAATAAATTTTTCAACTGGTTGATTACTCATCTTTTTCCCCCTTTACCTTTTCTGGAAGATTGGAATTTATGTCTTTCAAGATTTCAAGTATTTTATCTATCATTTCTTCATCTTCTCCAAATTTTCTTATTAAAATAGAAATTCCTTCCCCTGCATTTTTATCTAATCCTTTTAAATTTTTGACTTTTTTGAAGTGATTATAAGTTATCCTAAGAAGTCTATCATTATTCTTAAATAACTTTGCACTGTAACCTATTAAATAAGGTTTAAATTTAATCCATTCCGAGATATTATCATTTATAACCTTTTCAATTGCTTCCTCAAATCCTTTTTTAGAAATGTTTTCATCAATAAAACTTTCATCACAATTTAAAATTGCATTTTCAATTTCCCTTTCATAAAGTATGGATAAAACTTCTTCCTGTTCCACTTTATAAAATAGAGAAAGTAACTTCATTTCCCAGTTTTCTGGTAAATAGGGGAGTAATTTTCGTTTGTATTCAAATTTTTCATTTTTTATCTTATTGGGTAAATTATTAAAATCATATTTATAACAAAAGTCCCTCAGAAAGACAAAGAGTGCGTGAATCTCAGGTTCAATATCCATCCTTGAAGAGTAAGAAATCAAAAAATTGTTAATGAAAAGTTTTATAAATCTCGGAGTAGGAGGTAATATGTCTTTTTCTTTCCTCTGAAAATAAAGTAACTCAAAAATACTTCTTATTTTGTAGGTTGTATTATCATCAAAATAATTATGTGATGCTTCAGATAATTTCCTGTTAAAATATTGCTTCCAGTTTGATAGGATAATAGGTGGAATATTAAACTTTATTTGGAAAATCTTTTCTATAAAAGAATGAGCAAAATCTTTGTTGTGATTATCTCTATCAAATCTCCATAAACGTTCTAACGAATTTTTATCAAAAGGTATAATATACCATACTTTTTCAAAAATTTCGTCTTTTTCTTCTTTGTCTTTAAATTGAATAAAGGGTTTTATTGTGGAAAGTAATCTAAGTGCTGTGGAAGGACTAACTCTATCAAGATTATCAATTACTACTATTAACTTTTTTTCTTCTTTTAAAGATTCTTTTAATGTGCTTTTATATAAATCTTCAAATTCTAAAGAGCTGGGGTCTGGAGTTTCATACTTCCTTTCGGTTATTTGGCTGTCAATTTTTCGTTCAAAAAATATTGAGATTAAACTCTCATCTTTAAATTTTCCACGTTTTTGACATATCCATAAAATTATTATTTCAAATATAGGTGAAAGTAAAAACATACTTCCTATGATTATTAGTCCTATTTTTAACCAAATTTCTGGTATCATGTCTGCCTTACCAAATAAAGCATTAAGACCTACGGAGAGAAGAAGCAATCCAATTGGTACAAGATACAAAAGAAAAATAAAAAATTTTTTCCATTTTGATAATTTAGGCTTGGAGGTTATTTCTTCTGTTCTCATAATACCTTTTAAATTTTTGTATTTTTTGTTTAGGTTTTTATCTTCAATTTCTATTACATTGTCCTCTTCCTTGCCGTGTAACCACTTTTTAATTATTAAAAATTTTATAAGTTTTTCAATAAATCCTTTTCTTAAAGCTTCTCCTTCATGCTCCCAGGAATCAAATATAAAAATGCCTATTTTGTCGCCATAGAAATTTTTTATTTTATTTTTTAACATTTCAATAACTGAAGACTTACCAGAACCCCAAGAACCTATTAAGGCTATTGCCTTGCTTCCCACCTGAGAATTGATTATGTGTAAAATATTATCCGCTATTTTTTCATGGGTTCCAAATTCATCTTCAGTTACAGGAGAGTCATCTAAAAGTTTGATTCTGAAATTTTTCTTATTTTGAGTTTTTTCTTTCGTTTTTTTCTTCATTATTGACCTTTTTTTATCCTTCATAGTTTTCCTCCGTATAATTCACAAACACTAATTTTAATTTCATCTTTCTCCTTCTATCACCTTAACCCATTCATAGGATTTTATTTTTCGTATCCATTTTTCAATCTCTGAATCGCTTTTCATAGAGTTATAAACCTGCTCAATTATCCTCATATTATCCCTTTCCAGCTTCTCAAGCTCCTTTTCTTCTTTCTGTGTTAAACTTCCTTCCAGTTGCTTCTTCCAGTAAAGTTCAGCCCAGCGGTCGCAGTTTATGGGTTTTAAATGAGCTTTATTTTTTAATTTCTCTAACATTTTTTAATGAGGATATAATCTCTCTGATAATTTCCAATTTTTTCCTATTTGTATTGCACAGTTGATTGTAAAACAATGAACATTCCTTAGGATTAAGAACATCCCATGATTTTAAATAAGATAATATATCCACTGTAACGATACCAGGAGTTAAATTTGAGGAAGTCAGCAGTAACGGCTTTTCCAACAAAATATATCCTCTTTCTTCTAATTTTTTATTGCATTCCATGAACAAATTTTGTTCTTTTAAGTCATTGCGTCTATCTATATATAAAGCGATTAAATTTTTATCCCCTCTTCTACTTAGAGCTTTAGGTATATCTTTTAAATATAG